>JACCYD010000051.1 GCA_013696695.1 Deltaproteobacteria bacterium
ATTCTCATCGGGCGGACCCTACTTATCGAAAGTTGGAAGTTCAACATGCTATTACACGTCGGTTACAGCGTCCTCGACGTGCTCACGGAGGGTGGAGCAAGCGAAAGACCGGTGCTGACTTCCAATAGAATCGAGCAGCTACGCCAGTCGACCGGTCCCGAATGACCACGTGTGGACACGTCGCGCGACCTGTAGCCGGACGGTTCGTCTTAACGGACGAACGCCATGACTCGCTACGACCGCACCTGGGAACCACTGATCGTCGTCATCGTCGCGTTCGTGATCCTGTTCATCACGCGCTGACGAGGACGAACAGATGCATGATCAGACGCCCGTCGTTGCTGATCGCCGGAAACTCTCCATCGCCCGCGGGCACGAGCACGCCATCCTTGACGACGACGCCGAGCGCGCGCGGTTTCGGATCGCGCGGCGGCGTCACGCAGATCTTCGGTTCGGCGACCGCCAGGGCGGGAGCGACGACCAGCGCAGCGACGAGGAGCTTCTGCATCAGGTGATCGCGGCGCGGATCTGGAGATACGCGTAGACGTACGGCGCGATGAACAGCACGGCGTCGATCCGATCTAGGATGCCGCCGTGGCCGGGGAGCAGCGCTCCCGAGTCCTTGACGCCGGTCGACCGCTTGAGCAGGGACTCGGCGAGGTCGCCCATCTGGCCGAGGATGCAGCCGGGGATCGCGATCGCGACCACGTCGACCCACGTCATCCAGTCTGCGTAGACCAGCTTGAGCACCACCAAACCGACCACCGCACCGGCAAGCCCTCCCCATGCGCCGGCCCATGTCTTTTTCGGGCTGACAGCCGGGTACAGCTTCGTCTTGCCGAGGAACCGGCCCGCGAAGTACCCGCCGGTGTCGGCGACCCACGCGACGATCAGCACGATCAGCACCGTCGACGCGCCGCGCTCCGGGTCCGCGCGCTTCAGGATCGCGAGGAACGTCGTCAACAGGCCGGCGTAGACGATGCCCATGATCGTGCCGGTGATCCGCTTGGCGACTGTTCCCGTGTCGGCGGCAAGCTGCTCGGCGGTCATGCGATGTCGGAACAGGAAGTAGAGCATCGGCACGACGACCGCCAGGATGAGCGTGATCGCGCCACTCGCGGAGACCGCCCCGGCGAACAGCTTGAGGCCGAAGCTCGGCTCGTGCGCGGCGGTCATCGATGACGGTGCGTGCGTGGTCCACCCGGTCTCCGACGGTGCGAGATAGACGAGCGTCGCGATGTCGAGCCAGTAGAACGCCGCACACGCGAGGCCTCCCATGACGAGCGCAGCGCCGCGATCCTCCTTGGGGAGCACCATCGCGAAGAGCTCCTTCATCGCGATCAGCGACGCCAGGAAGATCACCGCCCACGTCGGCTCGGGCCGGCCGTAGTTGAGGAGGAGCAGGAGCAACGGCACCGCGATGACCGCGACGAGAGCCCGTTGAGCGAGATTGCCGAGTGCCATCAGGACTCCACGTCGGAGGTCAGCTGCGCCGAGGTCAAACCGAAGCGCCGTTCGCGTGCCGCATATTGATCGAGACACGTGCGGAGGTGCTCGCGCCGGAACTCCGGCCACTGCACGTCGATGAACATCAGCTCCGCATACGCGATCTCCCACAGCAGGAAGTTCGAGATCCGCTGCTCGCCGCTGGTGCGGATCAGAAGATCTACCGGAGGCAGACCATGCGTCGGCAGGTAGCGATCGAAGGTGTCGACGTCGATCGTCTCCGCCGCGAGCTTGCCGGCGGCGACATCGCGTCCCAGCTCGCGAACCGCACGCGCGATCGACTCGCGGCCGCCGTACGACAGCGCGAGCGTCAGCACCATCTTCGTGTTGTTCGCACTGGCGGCGCGCAGCTCGTGCAGCGGCTCGGTGACGAACGGCGGCAGCTTCTCGATGTCGCCGATCGCCTCGAGTCGGATCTGGTTGTCGAGAATCTCGGACCGTTCGTCGATCAAGAACTCGCGCAGCAGCTGCATCAGGCCGGTGACTTCGTCGATCGGCCGCAACCAGTTTTGGGACGAAAAGGCATACAGCGTCAGCGCCTCGATCCCGATCTCTCGCGACGCCCGCGTGATGTCCCGTACGGAATCGGCCCCCACCCGATGGCCCTCGAGGCGCGGCTTCCCACGACTCTGCGCCCAGCGGCCGTTGCCGTCCATGATGATCCCGACGTGGCGTGGCAGAGTCATTGAGAACTGCGAGAGAACGAGATGAGCAAGATGGCCTCGCACCGTCGCGAGTAGCACGCCGGGTGCGAGCGTTGCAACGGCACCATTGATCCCGTACGCTCGATGGAAGCCATGGGCATCTTTTCCAGACTGGGCACGCTGATCAAGTCGAACATCAACGACCTCATCACGAAGGCCGAAGATCCCGAGAAGATGTTGACGCAGGTGCTGCTCGAGATGCAGCAGCAGCTGGTCGAAGCGAAGAAGGCGGTTGCGGTCGCGATCGCCGACGAGAAAAAGCTCCAGAAGCAGTACGTCGCAGAGACGGACAAGAGCAAGGAGTGGGAGCGCAAGGCGATGGTTGCCGTGCGTGCCGGGGACGACAATCTTGCTCGTCAGGCCCTCGGCCGGAAGCAAGAGCACGAGACCATCTCGACGCAGTTCCAGCAGCAGTGGATCCAGCAGAAGCAGGCCGTCGAGAAGCTGAAAGACGCCCTTCGCCTCCTCAACAACAAGATCGAGGAAGCCAAGCGCAAGAAGAACATCCTGATCGCGCGCAAGAAGCGTGCGGAGGCGCAGCAGCAGATCGCCAACACCATGCAGGGCCTGGGCGATACGTCGGCGTTCGACACGTTCGACCGCATGGCCGAGCGCATCCAGCTCATGGAGGCCGAGGCCGAGGCAGGCGCCGAGCTCGCCGGCGAGCTCTCGGGCGACACCCTCGAGTCGAAGTTTCTCCAGCTCGAGCAGGGGCCGGGCGGCTCCGACGACGACGCTCTCGCCGAGCTCAAGGCGAAGATGGGCGTCCTCGGCGCAGGGAAAAGCGAGTCCGCCAAGCAGCTCAACGCCGGTCCCAAGAACGAGGCAAAGTCAAAAGGCGACGACGATCTCGGGGCCGCGAGCACGTCGATGGGCGGCAGCCTGACGGCAGAAGATCTCAAGGAGCTCGAGGATCTCGATCTGTCCGAGCTCGACGGCAGCAAAGAAGCCAAGAAGGCCTGAGCCGGTTTCGGGAAGCCTACGACGCGGTCTGTAGGATGAGGATGATAGGATGCCGTCGTGGGTGCGGTCCGGCTTGAGCTACGGCTCTCGAACCAGTCCGAGTGGATCAAGATGTTCGATCCACGCGATTGGACGATCTTCGTCGAGACCGACGAGGACATCACCAACGGCACGATGATCCGCGTCGACCTCGACGTCGGCGGTTGGCTGGTCACGCTGCGCGGCACCGTCGTCGCCTCGCATGACGACGGCGTCCAGGTGGCGCTCGGTGGCTCGGAGCGCGACAAGATCAACCACCTCAATGGCTTCGTCCGCGGCGGCCTGCTCAACCTGCGGGAGAAGCGCAGGCTGCCGGTGCGCCTGCCGGTGACGTACGGCGCCATCGAGGGCCCGGCGAACACGTTCACCAAGGACATCAACGAAGAGGGCGTGTTCCTGTTCACGGACAAGCCCCTGCCGGAGACCTCCCAGATCCACATGCTGGTGACCGTGCCGGGCAAGCCGCAGCCGATGTCCCTGATGGGCAAGGTCAGCCACACGATCGTGGCGCTGGACGACGAGCCGCCGGGCATGGGCATCGTGTTCGAGCTCGAGGAGCCCCAGCGTGCCGATCTGATCGCGGTGATCCGCGAGCTCGAGGGGCTGCTGCTCGAAGGCAAGCTCCCCACCAACGTCATCGAATAGGCGCCATCGAATCGGTCACAACGTTGCGCGATGGCTGAGCAAATGCCACCGTAGCCTGTGCCCCGGCGTCGCGCGGTTGCGGTCGCTCCGGTGACGTGGCGCGATGGCGTTCATCTCACCGGGACGTCGATCTGGTGCGATGCGCGCCGCCGTCGGGAGGTCTGCTTCGTGTCCTCGTCCGATCGGGTAGGTCGGTCCCACGGCCAGCTGATCGCCACGCCGCTGACCCTCGCCCTGATGGGCGCCAGCAGCGGCAATCTCGCGGTCCCCCTGCGCCAGCGGTTCACGCTCGGCACGCTGAGGATCGAGCTGATCGCGTCTGGACGCGGTCCCGGCGCGGCATCCCTCTACGTCGAGGGTGCCAGCAAGAAGCTGCTCTACGCCGGTGCGGTGCGGCCGTACCCGGGCACGCGGTTCGCCGGTGCCGATGTTCGCGCGTGCGAGACCCTCGTCGTCGATGCACCCTATGGGGCGTCGAAGAAGAAGTTCCCGGCGCTCGACACCGTGATCGATCGCGTCATCAGCTGGACCGCCGCGCAGCTCGCCGCAGGCAAGCGGCCGGTGCTGCTCGTCGACACCGCGCTCGACGGCCTCGAGGTCGCGACCG
>JACCYD010000065.1 GCA_013696695.1 Deltaproteobacteria bacterium
ATCTCCGAGCGCGATGCCGCGGCGCTTGCCCGCGCCGACGAAGCGGCTCGCGCCGACGAGCTCCTCGTCGAGCGCGCCGATGCGCTCGTCGATAGCGACCCGCTCCGCGCGGTGGCACTGCTCAAGCAACTGCGGCCGGCCTCGAGCTCCTGGGTGCAGGCCGTCGGCACCTTCGATTCGGCGCTCTCGCGGGGCGTCGCCCGCGGCAAGGTCGCGCATGTCGCGGGCCGCGGTACCAGCCTCGGGGTGTCACCCGATGGTCGCTCGGTGATCAGCGGCTCCGACGATGGCAAGCTGATCCTTCACGACCCCACGTTGACCAAGCCGTCGCGGTTGATCGCGACGCTCGACAAGCAGCCCGACGAGATCGTGTGGACCGATGCGAGCTCGCTGATCGTGGTCGCAGGCCTGCGCGCCTTCCGCGTGCGGCTGGATGGTGCCATCACCCCGCTCGACACCGGCGGCAGGGTGTCGGCCGTGGTCGAGTCGACCTCCCGACAGCTGGCGGTGATCAGCAAGGAGAACGGGCTGCGCGTGCTACCAGCCGACGGTGGCACGCCGATCCGGGTAGTGCCCGAGGCGCGAGAGGCCGTGCGCGTCGCCACTGGATGGGTGTGGACCCTCGCCGATGCGGTGGTCTACGCGGCCGATGGCGCCCAGCCGATCACGCTCGGGCAGTACCCGAATCTACCGATCGCAGTCGCGACCGATCGCGATCGCCGGCGGTTCGCCGTCGGATTCTTCCGCGGGCCGGTGATCGAATGGGAGCTCCGGCCGGACGGACCCGTGGTGCGTGGAGAGTGGACGGTGCCGGCGATCGTTCAGGTCAGCTACATCGGCCCGGGATTGCTGGCCCTCGGCGATCGTCGCCAGCAGTGGCTGACGCCGAAGCGCGAGCCGGTCGATGCGTCCTTGCTGGACACGGTGTTGGTTCGCACTACCACGGCCACCTGTGGGTTCGCGAGTGGCTTGGGCGGCGGCATCCTCGCGATCTGCTCGTACGGCACGCATCGGATCGGCACGCTCGCGGATCGAATCAGCGGTCTCGTACTCGCCGACGGTCACCTGGTCGCCGCGACCCGCACTGGCACCCTGCTGTCCTGGAAGCTCGACCGCTTGTTACCGCGTCGTGTGCCGGCGCCCGCTGGAAGCTCTCCCCTCGCCCTCGGAGGTGGGCGCATTTGGATGACCTCGCGAAGCGGACTGATCGCGGTCGAGATCGCGACCGGTGTGATCACGCAGCTGGGTGAACCGGGAAATGCTCTGCCTTGCTTCGGACGAGACCACGCGGTCTTGGCCTCGATGACTGGATCGACGTCGCGGATCACGAGCATCCATGCGACGACACTCGAACGCATGGTGATCGCCGAGGGGGTGACCAACTATGCGTGTTGGGCGGACCAGGAGCGCATCATCGTGGTCAAAGGAGCCAGCACGCTCGAGGTCATCGATCTCCGCAAACCAGGTCCACCTGTCGCCACGGTGTCGAGCGCGGAGATGCCGTTCAGCGTGATGGCGCGAGGGCATTGGATGGCGCTCGCGATGAAGGGTGATCGGATCGAGCGCATCGATCTCGACACGCAGGCACGCATCGAGCTTCGCGTCGCCGATGCGCGGCAGGTCGTGGTCGACGAGCGCGGCCGGCTCGCGATTCGCGCACGCGACCGCGTCGTCCTCTGGGATAACGGCAAGCTGTCGGAGGTTCCCATAGCGGGCATCGGTCCCGTGCACGTGAACCCGGCAGGCTTGGTCGTCATCTCGGGAGACCAATCGCTGACCGTGATCGACGATCACGGCCAGACCCGCTCGTTCGCGACGGCGCGCGAAATCTCGGTCTCGAACGAGCAGCCCTTCGTGGCGTGGTCGGAGAATCACGGCGTCACCGTCATCGATCTGGGTACCGGACTGATGCGCCGGATCGCGGGCGACGTCAATCAGGTGGGACTGAGCCCCGACGCGACCCAGCTGTGGGGGAACGCGGGTGACACCATCCTCGTCTGGTCGCTGACGCAGCCGGACGACCCGCAATCCCTTCGCGGCCTTCTCGATCGCGAGACCAACGCGATCGTGCAGCGCGGCTCGACAAAGGTCGAGCTCCCCGAACCGTGACCGCGTTCGGGTCTGCTACCGTCGATGCGTGTCAGGCCGAGATCCGATCGTCACTCGTCCCGTCGGTGGTGGGAAGCGACGAGCGGTGCGCCGATTTCGCATCACCGCGACTGCCGGTGTAGCGAATGGTCAAGTGTGGGCGCAGGCCACGGAGCGCTGCAGCATCGGGTCGCATCCGTCGAACGATCTCGTGATCGACGACCCGACGGTGTCGCGGTTTCACTGCGAGCTCGCGATAGCCGGCGATCGCGTTCGCGTGAAAGATCTCGGCAGTCGCAACGGCACGAGCGCCGGCAGCATCCTCGTCGTCGAGGGCTCGTTCGGCGGCGGCACCACGCTGGTGCTCGGTCACAGCCAGGTGCGCGTCGATGTCGACGACGGGCAAGCGGAGATCGTCGCCTCCGAGCGCGAGTCATTTGGATCGCTGGTCGGCACCAGCGAACAGATGCGAGAGCTCTTCGATCAACTCGAGAAGGTGGCGCCGAGCGATGCCACGGTGCTGATCGAAGGCGAGACCGGCACCGGCAAGGAAGGCGTCGCGGAATCGATCCACGACGCGAGTGCGCGGGCGGCAGAGAAGTTTATCGTCGTCGATTGCAGCGCGATCCCGGCCAACCTGATGGAGTCGGAGCTGTTCGGTCACGAGGCCGGCGCCTTCACCGGCGCCACCGATCGCCGGATCGGCGCGTTCGAGGAGGCCTCGAAGGGCACCCTGTTCCTCGACGAGATCGGCGAGCTTCCGCTCGAGCTGCAACCCAAGCTGCTGCGCGCGCTCGAATCGCGCGAGATCCGCCGCGTCGGTGGTCGCTCGACGATCGCGTGCGATCTGCGCATCGTCTCCGCGACCAATCGCGATCTGCGCGCGGAGGTCAACAAGGGCACGTTCCGTGCGGATCTGTATTACCGCCTCGCGGTCGTGAAGCTCGATCTGCCGCCGCTGCGCGAGCGCAAGGGCGACTTCCCGATCCTCGTCGAGCACTTGCTGCAACGCATCGGTGCAACGCCGGAGGCGATGGCGCAGCTGATGGCCCCGGACTTCCTCGCCGAGCTCGCCATCGCGCCGTGGCCGGGCAACGTGCGCGAGCTGCGCAATCACCTCGAACAGTGCGTGGTGTTCGGCGAGCGGCGAACGCCGCAATCGCCGACCGTGCCGCATCCCTCGTCGACCATCGACCCGAACCTTCCTTATGAAGTGGCGCGTCGTCAGGCGATCGACGCGTTCGAGCGCGATTACGTGTCGGCGCTCCTCGCGAAGACCGGCGGCAACGTCGCCCAGGCGGCGCGCGAGGCGGGAGTCAACCGCGCCTACTTGCACCGCCTGGTGCGCCGCCACGGCGGTCGCTGAGCGAGTCGTCTGGCAGGCGACACCTGATTGCTGGCCGTCGACAAACCTCCTGAATCGCCAAGCAGCTACGCGGACTTGGGGGTGGTACGGCGGGTGCTCTATACGCCTGCCGATGAGGGAGCTCGATACCTGTCTGCGTGATCTCGTGGAGGCCGTTCGCGCGGCCTACCAAGCCACCCTGGCACATGACGCGCTGGTTCGCGCCGTGATCATCGAGCTGACGCAGCTCGAGGAGCCGCAACCGACGACTGTACGAGCGTCGGAGCCGAGCTTGGTGTTCGTGCGCGTGGAGCCGCAGCCAGCAGCGCCCGCGCCGGTCACCGTGAACGCGGCTGCCGAGCAGGCGATCACGAGCGTCCTCACGTCGGAGCAGAGCGAACGCACGATCTCGGACGCGTTCGATCGCAAGGAGACCGAGTTGCGCACACTGTTCTGCGCGCTCCGTCCGCTCGAAGCGGCGGCGCTTCGGAAGCGGCTCGCGCAGCCTCGCGCGGAAGACGATCTCGCGACACGGTTCTCGCGCTTCGCGATCGAACGACGCGTGCGGCTGCTCGGCGTGCTCGCAGATGCACGACGTCGCGAAGCCCTCCAGCAAGCGCGCGGCATGCGCTCGATGCGAGGTGCCCGATGAGCGGTTGCACGATGTGCGAGGAGAAGACGAAGCACGCCGAGCCTGCGCGCGCGACGGCCGACCACGGCATCTCGCGCAAGGCCGTCGGATCGATCGAGGATTCGTTCGCAGGCGCGGACATCCCGAGCCAGCTCGGTGCGAACCGCTCGCCAGGCGCGCTCGCCGAGGATGGCTTCTCGGGCGTCGGGCAGGAGCTCCCCGATCGCGAGCTTCACGAGAAATCGTTCGGCCGCTCGTTCTCGAACGTGCACGTGTACACCGATGCGGCTGCGAACAAGGCATGCCGCGATCTCAACGCGCGCGCATACACCGTCGGCAACAAGATCGCGTTCGCAGACTCGTCGCTGCTGCGCGACAAGGCGCTGGTCGCACACGAGTTGACGCACGTCGGCCAGCACACGGGCGAAGGTCCATCGCGCAAGTCCGACGGTGGCTCGGACGACGATGGCATCGATCGCAGCGGCGAGGACGAGGCCGAGCGCGTCGAGGCGGCGGTCAACGATGGCAAGCCGGCACGCTCGGTGCTCGGC
>JACCYD010001077.1 GCA_013696695.1 Deltaproteobacteria bacterium
CGCGAAGAACGGCCAACTCGGGACGGTGACGCTGGGAGAGTTGTTGCAGCACCCGGATCGCTATCTGTCAGCGCCCGACCAGGGCCGTATCAAGGGCGGTAGCCTGTTCGCGAAGCGCGACACGCACGCGTTGGTCAGCGCACAGCACGCATTCCTGCCGGTGCCGAAGGAAGGCAAGGCGACGTTCTGGCCGGTGATCTTCAACTACCAGTCGTCGAAGAAGAACCCCGCGGTGCTGACGATCCTGGTCACGCGCCAGGGCACCAGCATGACGATCATCGACAACGCGCGCGACACGGTCGGCGGCGGTGATTCGCGGGGCCAGCGCCTGTATTTCAACCACGGCGGCCTCAAGGCGCCGCTGATCGCGGAGCGGCTCGCCGATGTCAAGGCGAGCGGAACCACCGCGAACGGCGAGAACGCGCAGGATCTCGCAGCGGATTCGAACGTCCTGATGCTGATCCAGGTACCGCTCAAGTACCGCGAGCCGCGCCGCGCGTCGCCCATGAAGTCGATGGACAAAGCACCGGCGAGCGTCGGCTCGGGCGTCGCCGAGCAGCAGCGCTCGCGAGGCGGCTCCGATGTCGATGTCGCCGTGCTCGGCCATGGCCCGGTCGAGGGTCCGTACACCGAGCTCGACGGGCTCGCGATCGAGCGCGACGCGCGGTTCCCGGTTCGCGTCACGCTGCAGTTCTATCAAGCGACATCGAACGGCGTGGTCTCGAACACCGACGTCAAGTCGATGCTCGCGCAGATCCGCAAGGTCTACGGCAAGGGCGACTACGTCGGATCGCTCGTCCTGCCGAGCGGCCTCGACCGCACGCGGCCGACCAACTGGACCGGCGTGACCGCCGCACCGGCGGTGACGTGGCGCGACTTCCCCGGGCTCGTCGAGCGCTACGCGCAGGTGATGTTCACGCAGATCGCGAAGAACTGAGCTTCCGGCGCCACGACCGCCGGAACCGTCACCAGGTTCGCGATCGCCGCACGAGTGCTACTTGCCGGTGCAACGCGACACGGCACGCTTCGCCGCGATCGCACTTTGATCGTCGGTCTTCGCGAGGGCGGCGAGCTTGGCTCGCGCGCGCGCCGGGCACGCAGGGCCGAGCTCGCCGAGCGCGAGGGCCGCCGCGCTGACAAGCTCCGGGAACGCGAGATCGTCGAGCGCGTCGATCAACGCGTCGGCTGCACCGGGCGGCTTCATCAGGCCGAGTGTGGCCGCCGCGGCTTGCGCGAGGGCCATCGCCTCGCGGCTCTCGAGCGCCTGACCGCGCCAGCGACGGAACTGACCGACCAGCGTGGTCGCGAGCTTCATATCGCCCAGCGGCACGACCAGACCGATCGCGCGCTCGCGAAGCGGCAGCGGATGCTTCGCGCTGTTCCACACGAACGGCAACAAGCCTTCGACGCCGTTCGCCTTGCAGCTGACCAGGCCGAGCATCGCGTCGCCGCGAACATCGAGATCCTTGTCCTTCGACACCGTCTCGAACAACACCTTCGCCGGCCCGACGCGCTGGCACCGACTGCCGAGCGCGGTGGCGGCGCGACGCCGGACTTCCGGCCAGCGATCCACCATCGCATTGATGATCACGCGATCGATCTCGTCGGGGCCACCAGGACCGTGCCACGGCCCACTCGCGGTGGATGTCGGGTCGGCGAGCGCGGCGAGCGCGGCGAGCCTGACGCCCGGATCGGTGTCGCGCGTGAAGTTGATGACGAGCGGCGCGGCCTCGCTGCGCGGTGACGATGCGATGCCACGCACTGCGACCTGGCGCAGTGCAGCGCCTTGCGGATCGGCGGGCAAGGCGCGCAGTGCATCGGCGAGCGCGGCGAGTGCGGCGGCATCGCCATGCGCCGCGATGCCATCGATCAGCCGATAGCGGCGTTCGTAATCGGTGGTGGAGGGCAGGGCGGCGAGCATCGCTCCGACCACCGCCGGGCGCGCGGCCACTTGCTGACGTGATCCACGCGTCGCGGCACGCCACAGGTCACCGGATGCCGAGGCATCGTTCGCTGCGGGTGCGGCTTGCAGTAGCTGATCGATCGGCCCACTCGCGAGCCGCTCGATGACTTCGCGACGCAGCTCGCGCGGGCCCTTGCCCGCGAGCTCGACGAGCGCGGTGAAGCCGGCGCCGATCGGCTTGAGCTTGCCGGCTGCGGCGACGCGGATCGCGACGGGCAGCCCGCCCTTCGCAGCGAGGTCGCGAAGCACCACGATCTGACCGTTCGCGGAGAGCGCGCCGATCACGTCGATCAGATCCTTGTCGCGAACCCAGCCTTCGGTGGCGGCGCGCACCAGAGATGCAGTGGCGGCGGGATCGACGATCCGGACCAGCGCGTGGATCAACCGGCGACGCGCCCCGGCATCGGTGGTCTTCGCGAGCTCGGCATCGATCGCGGCGGCACCCGCGGCGCCGCGCTTCGCGAGCGTTTGTGCGGCACCGGATTCGCCGCCCTTGCCCTGGGCGATCACGCGCGCGAGCACGGCCTCGCCGCCACCGTTGCGCTCGCCTTCAGCATAGAGCCCGAGCTCCGCGATCGCCGTCGGCCCCGGACCGCTGACGCTCTCGATCACGACCGTCACGCAATCGCCGATCGTCGCCGGTAGCTCGACGACGTATGCCGCGCCGAGCGGCTCGCCTTGCGAATGCGGCGGCACGTCGAATCGCCACGCGCCCTGCTTGCTGACGACCGCCATCACGCGCGGACGCCCGGCCTGCTTGCTGCGCACCGCCGACGTCGGATCACCCGGCACGATGCGGAGCTGGTGCGCCTTCTGCTGCTCGACGCGCGCGCGGAACGTGAAGAACTGACCCTCACCGCCGCTGCTCGCGAAATCTTCCTTCCACTGCGTCTCCAGGCGGCCGTCGTCGAGCTCGCGCGGAATCGCGAGCGCACTGGCATCGCTCGCACCGACCTGATGCGACGCGCTCTTGGCCTGGAACACCAGCGGCGCGGCGGCCGGCGCGGAATCGAGCCGGGCGGACAACGTGGCCGCACCGACCGCAACGCCGCTGGGCAACCGATCGAGCTTCTTGAACGCGGCGCCGTCGAGCTTCTCGCCGACCAGGTACGCCGGGATGTCGTCGCAGCGCTGCACGCGGCCGACCTTCTGATATCGGATCACGCCTGCCGAGGTGGCATCGACCTCGACCGAATACTCGGGATCGGGACCGACGCCGCCGAGCGGAAACCGCGAGACCACGTGCCAGCCGCCCTTGCGATCCAGCACCACGCCCTCTCGCGTGGTGTGGGTGACGTCGACCACGAGCTGCGCGCCGGTGGACAGCTTCGCGACCAGGAGCCGTGCCTTCGCGGCCGCGGGCGCCACCTTGACCCTGACGGCATTGATCGTCAGCGTGCCATCGGCCGCGGGCTCGACGCTGTCGGCCGTGGTGTCGCCGTCGACATCCTCGCGTAGCGTCGCGACCGGCGCCGCGGCGGCAGTGCCCGCCAGACACACGAGCACGAGCAACACCTGACGCA
>JACCYD010000075.1 GCA_013696695.1 Deltaproteobacteria bacterium
TGACGCTGCATAGACAGCTTTGATCACGAAACGCGATCACTGCTCAACGACGTCGAGGAACGATCTCAGAACCGATCGAAATGATCGGGCTTTCCGATCGATCAATTAGGGACGCCCCCTAGTGCCGCATGCCGATAGCCGGCCGCACGCGCGCCGCGAGCAGCGCCGGATACAGCGTCGCACCGATCGAGATCAGCACGCCCGTGACCGCTGCCGCGAGCACCGACTGAGGATCGACGTGGATCGGCAGCCGGTCGATGTAATAGACGTCCGGGTTGAGCGGCAGCCCGAACTTCTCCATCGCGAGACAGCCCAACAGTCCTGTCGTCACCCCGAGGGCGGTGCCGATGAAACCGATGATCATCCCCTGAACCGCAAACAGCTGCATCACGCCGATGTCCGACGCACCGAGCGTCTTGAGCAACGCGATCTCCCGCTGCTTCTCGACGACGACCATGATCAGATTGCCGATGATCGAGAACGACGCGACGAGGATGACGATGCCGAGCACGAGGAACATCGCGATCTTTTCGAGCTTCAGCGCGGAGAACAAGCTGCGGTTGAGCTCGCGCCAGTCCTGGACGCGATAGCCCGGGCCGAGCGCCTTGCGGATCAGGCCCGCGTTATCGCCGAGCCCGTCGCCGACCGGTACGTAGCGCTCGGTGTCGTCGTCGGACTCGAGGCGGATCTCGATGCCGTCGACGGCGTCGCCGCGATCGAGAAAGTCTTGAAGCGAGTCGAGCGTGACGTAGACGAACTTGAGGTCGTACTCGTACATGCCGGTGAAGAACACGCCGGCCACGCGGTAGTCGCGGTTGAACGGAATCGGCGTGCCGGTCGCATCGGGGTTCGACGGATCCGACAGCGGCGACACCACGCGAACTTCTTCACCGGTGTAGAGGTGTGTCTGCTTGACGAGCTCGCGCCCGACGAGGATGCCGGGCAACGCCTGCGTGCGGCGCGACAGCGTCGGCTCGTTATCGAGCACGTGCACGATCGGCTCGTCCTCGTAACCGACCATCCACGCGATCAGATCCGATCCGAGCATGTCGAGCACGTCGGCTTCGACATCGAGCCCGATGATCCGCGCATCGCCGCCGAACCGATCGCCACCGAACATGCCGGTTCCCGCACGCGCGGTTCCGACTGCTCCCGAACCTGATCCCGCGCTCGGTGGCGCAGCGGAATCAGCCGAGCCCGAGCCCGAGCCCGACGAACCAGCGCCGGAACCAGAGCCAGCGCCTGCATCCGGCGTCGGCGGAGGCGTCGTACCTCCCGAGAAGTCGATCGGATCTCCACCCGTTACCATGTCATCCGGCGGCAGATCGAGCGTGCTCGTCGGCTTCGGCGGCTGCGGCACCGTGGTGCGATCCTTCCCGAGATCGATCAGCGGCTCCATCCGCTTCATCGCATCCTTGTCCTCGAGATCGCTCACCAGATCCGTCACCTTCGCGACGGTGTCGGGATCGATGCCCTTGATGATGACGTTCATGCCGTTGTTGTTGGCGGCGATCACCACCTCGCTGACGGCATACGGGGTCGACGCGACGACACCGGGGATGTTGTCGATCTTCTTTTTGACCTCGCGCCACTCGACGAACTCGCCGTCTTCCTTGGTGACCTGGATGTGCGCATTGGAGCCGAGGATCTTGTCGCGCAGGTCGGTCTCGAAGCCGCTCATCACGGCGAGCACGAGGACCAGCGCGGCCGTGCCGATCCAGACCCCGCCGATCGGCACCGTGGTGAAGAACGTGAAGCCGGCGCGCATCGTGCCGAAGAACCCGGCGAGGAACGCGACCACGCCGCCGAAGATCATCGTGCCGTTCGCGGCCTGCCGGATCATCCGCGCCTGCTCGAGGTCGAACAGCGGAAGCTTGCCGTGCACCGCGAGGCTGTCGATCGCGAGGCACTGGATCATCACCACGATGCCGAACACGAAGAAGATCGCGGCCAGCTTCGAGTACCGGATCACCCCCCAGTACAAGACGACGAAGATCGCGAGATCGAGCGTGTACGCGAGGGCGGCGATGACGTCGAAGTCCTCGTGCTTGAGCGAGGCATTCAGGATCAACCACATCAGGAACCGCGCCAGCACGAGGAGCGCCAGCGCGACGATGACCTGCCACTTCACCCGCGGCGCGTACACCAGCAGATACCGCCACGCGACGAACGAGCGATAGCCGACACCGGGGACGATGCGCAGCGCCGTCGGGACGGGCGAGCGCGCCGGAGCGGCGTTCGGGGCGACCGGTTGCGGACGCGGGCTGGTGCCGGTGGTCAGTCGCTTGTCGCGGCGATGGCGGCGCAGCAAGAACACGCCGTGGAACACCAGCAGCAGGCCGATCACGAGCAGCGACAGCGCGGGCACGTAGCTCGCGAGCGACACCTTGGTGGCCTGGAAGAACTTGTCGCCGACGAACTGCGGCGCTGGGTCTGGCTGCGTCATCAGCAGCCAGACGAACGCCAGCGCGTTGAGCGTGACGACGCCGCCGCAGGACAGCTCGATGATGCCCGAGATCTTGTTGGTGTCGCGCCGGTTCACAGATCTACTCGGACGGCCGCATCAGTGGGAACAGGATGACATCTCGGATCGACGGTTGCCCGGTGAGAAGCATCGCGAGGCGATCGATACCGACGCCCTCCCCTGCCGTCGGCGGCATCCCGATCTCGAGCGCGCGGCAGTAATCCTCGTCGTAATCCATGGTCTCGGCGGCGCCGGCGGCCTTGGCGGACACCTGGGCGAGGAACCGCGAGCGTTGATCGTCAGGATCGTTGAGCTCGGAGAACCCGTTCGCCAGCTCCTTGCCATTGACGAACAGCTCGAAGCGATCGCAGAACGCGCCGTCGGTGTCGTTGCGGCGCGCCAGCGGCGACACCGCGAGCGGGAACTCGGTGAGGAACGTGGGCTGCACGAGCTTGGACTCGGCGACGGCCTCGAATAACACATAGCCGAGGTGGCCGGCCGTCACGCGGCGCTGCTCCGGTGACGGGTAGCGGTCGAGGATCTCGCCGGTGACCGCTGCGCGTTGCCCTGCATCCTTGAACCGCTGAACCAGATCCGCCGGATCGATATTTCCGGCGTTCGCAGGCATCCCTTCGAGCAGCACGCCGATCACATCCTTCGGCTGGACGCCTCGCGCGACAGCCGTCTCCGCGGCAAACGCGGGATCCTCGAACACGCGAGCGGCTTCCTCGACGTTGCCGAGCGTGCGCACGGCCTCGCGGATCGTCAGCCGGTTCCACGGTGCCGCGAGCTCGATGTCGACGCCGTCCCACGTCGCCTTCAGCGTTCCGTTCACCGCCATCGCGAGCTCGTTGACCATCGCCTCGGTGAGATCCATGAGGTCGGTGTACGTGGCGTACGCCTGATAGAACTCGAGCATCGTGAACTCGGGGTTGTGCTGGCGATCCATCCCCTCGTTGCGGAAGTTGCGATTGATCTCGTACACGCGCTCGAAGCCGCCGACGACGAGCCGCTTGAGATACAGCTCCGGCGCGATGCGCATGTAGAGCTTCATGTCGAGCGTGTTGTGGTGCGTGATGAACGGGCGCGCTGCGGCACCACCGACGATGGTGTGCATCATCGGCGTCTCGACCTCGAGGTAATCGCGCGCGTCGAAGAACTGGCGGATGCCGCGCACGATCGCCGATCGCTTCTTGAACACGGTCTGCACTTCGGGATTCGCGATCATGTCGACGTAGCGCTGGCGGTAGCGCTGGTCGACGTCGTGAAAACCGCCGGCTTCCTTGCCCGCGTGCTTGCCCTCGGTGCGCGTGAACTCCTTCGACGGCAACGGGCGCAGACACTTGGTGACCAGCCACAGCCGCTTCGCGAGGATCGACAGCTCGCCGGTCTTGGTCCAGAACGCCGGACCCTCGGCGACCACGTGATCGCCTTCGTCGAGCCGCGATAGCACGGCGGCGAAATCGTCGGGGGCGAGGTGATCGACGTTGAGGAACAGCTGCATCTCGCCCGAGGTGTCGCGAATCGGCGCGAACACCGTCTTGCCCATGCCGCGCTTGACGAGCACGCGGCCGCCGATGCGCACGAGCTCGCCGTCGATCGGGGTGATCGGCGCGGGCGGGCCCTTTACTTTGGGTGCGGTCGGATCTGGGGGTGGGGGCGGCGCCGGCTTCGAGGCCTCGTAGCGCGCGCGCACCTTGGCGATCGTGGTGGCGGGGGCGATGTCGTTGCGAAACGGATGATGGCCGGCCTCGCGAAGCTCGCGCGCTTTGCCACGCCGCTCGGCCATCATGGTCTCGAGCTTGGACTCTGGCGGTGGCGGCGGCGGATCGGACGGGCGCGACATAACTACCTCGTGGTCGGCCGGCACCATACAACATCCGTTGCCGGCGAGCCGTGCTATCACGCCGACATGCGCCGCCTACGCGTGCTCGTCACGATCGCGCTATGCCTGATCGTCGCGTGCGGTAAATCCGAATCGAGCGCTCCCAACGCCGAGCCCGCGCGGGATCCCGCGGTGGCCGCTCCCGACCCGTGCGCGAACACCAAGCCACACGGCGTGCTGCGCTGGATCGAGGACGATTTCGCATCGGCCCTGGCATGCGCGAAGGCGACCA
>JACCYD010000102.1 GCA_013696695.1 Deltaproteobacteria bacterium
GGGCACGACGACACGCTCGACGTGCGGGAC
Organism: Deltaproteobacteria bacterium; assembly: GCA_013696695.1. GTDB lineage: Bacteria > Myxococcota_A > Polyangia > Haliangiales > Haliangiaceae > JABFXX01. The sequence continues at coordinate 31 of JACCYD010000102.1, forward strand.
GTCAAGGTTCGCGAGCTGATGCGCGATGTCGAGCAACGCCTCACGGATCGCCGCGAGGGGCGGTTGCGCTTTCTCGGCGTCGGCATCGGGATGGCCACCGTGATCGCGCTGTGGATGGTGCCGGGCTATTCGACGATCCGGCAGGGTATGGCGCTGCCGCTGTTCCTCGATCAGCTGATCTTGATGGCGCTGATCGGCTTCGGCGTGATCAAGCTGCTGATGGCGCGGAAGCGATTCCCGTATCTGCGCGACGACCTCACGATCGCGTGACATGCTCCGCGCCATGTCGCGCATCGCTCTGGCGTTGATCGTCTCGATCTCGAGGCGAGCTCTGGGAGATCGAGGGTAAGCGCCAGGCCGCGATGCACCCGACCGTGTTTCTACCGATGGCCGCGGGCTATGCCCCGCTCGTCGGCCATCACCGGCACCTGCTCGACGACGAGGTGCGCACGCGGGCGTTCCTCGACGCGATCGCGCGCGTCGTCAAGTCAGGTGACACCGTCGCGGATCTCGGCACCGGCACGGGCGTGCTCGCGATCGCGGCGAGGCGGGCAGGCGCCCGGCACGTGTGGGCGATCGATCGCGATCCGATCGTGCAGGTCGCCGCGGCGATCGCCAGAGACAACGGCATCGACGGCATCACGTTCATCGAGCAGCACTCCAGGACGGTCGAGCTGCCCGAGCCCGTCGACGTGATCGTGTCGGAGTGCTTCGGCCCGATGGCGATCGGTGGCTCGATGATCCCCGCGGTGATCGATCTACGAGACCGGTTCGGCAAGCCCGGCGTGCGCGTCGTGCCCGGCACGGTGACGCTGGTCGTCGCGCCCGTCGAGGTCCCCGAGATGTACGAGCACGTGGCCGCGTTCACGAAGCCCCGATTCGGGCTTGCATGGAATGCAGCGCATCGGCTCGCGATCAACAACGTCTACAACACGGTCGTCTCGCCGGAGGCGTTGATCGCGCCCGCACACGCGATGCACACCGTCGATCTCCTGCGCGATCAGTGGACGGGCCGGATCGAAGGGCGCGCGACCTGGCGCGCAACCCGCGCGGGGCTCGTCCACGGGCTCGGCGGCTGGTTCGAGGCCGACCTCGGTGGCTCCGTCACGCTGTCGACCGCGCCGAGCGCGCCCGCGACGATCTGGCGGCAGGTGGTGTTCCCGTTGCCGGAGCCGATGCGCGTCGAGCGCGACACCGAGATCACGGCGACGCTGGCGTGCATCCATGGAGAGAACTTCGACTGGGCAGGGACGATCGGCGCTCGCACGTTTCGCTGCTCGACGCGCTACAGCCACCCGGCAGCGCTCACACCATGATCGTGCCACGGCGCGACAGCAGCGTCGTCGTCGAACCGAACAGCGAGATGATCGCGTCCGCCGCCATCTGAAAGCGTTCGTCGCGCGAGCCGGAGAGCTCGACGACGTGCTCGTTCGCGAGCGCCTTCTTCAGCGTGTCGTGAAACGCGCGGCGATGCACCGGAAGGTCGCGCTCCGGTGCGCCCTTGAACGGGACATCGGGATCGCACAGCAGGTAGAGGTCGTACGGGCGTGCGGGAATCTGATCCTTGATCCACTGCGGCGGCGCGACGGTGAACAACCGCTCGCCCCACAGATAGATCGTGCGCAGATCGGTATCGCAGAGGAGCACGCCGGCGTTGGAGCCGACCACCTGGGCCGCGAGCGCATCCTCCGACGCGATCTGGCTGCGCGCCGCGAGCTGGATGTCCTCGGAGCGCAGGCCGCCTTCGACCCCGCCTTCGACGAGCACGCGCGTCCACTCGGGGACGACGAGCGCGCCGAACTGCTCCTTGAGGCGCGCGCACAGCGTCGACTTGCCGGTCGACTCCGCCCCGACGATGGCGACACGGCGCACGAACCACGGGCGCGTGCTCGGGACGAGATAGCGGAAGTTGTCCATCAGGTTTGCGCGGATCGCCGTGCCACTGATCGGGATCGCCGCACGGGATGGATCGACCGGCACGAACGTGGAGCCGAGTGCATCGGCGACCGAGCGATACGACAGCTCCGAGGTGAAGAAGTGCGAGACGCCCTGCACGAACGGCGCGATCATCGCCTTGAACTTGGTGGGGATGGCGGTCTCGTCGGAGAGCGTGGTCTCGACCTCGTGGACCGCGATCGCCGGATCTTCGAGGTGGCGCGCGATCCAGCTCCGACGCTGACCCTTGGCGACCGGATCGCCGGGGTGCACGAAGATCATGATCGTGAGCTGTTTGCAGGATCTGCGCGCGAAGTCGATCAGGTACTGGTGACCGCGATGGAACGGCAGGAACCTGCCGGCGACGAGCCCGTGATCTCCGAGCTCGGCGTTCGGGCCGTACGCCGGGTAGCGCTTCTCGCCCGGAACCGGCGGCTTGCTCTCCGCCGGCGTTAGTCCCTGATCTTCGGACCTGGTCGCGTCCCAGTAGCTCCCGCCGGCCCACATCGATGGTTGGTCTATCTCTCGACCCATGCCGGCAGCATCACATATCGATCGAACACCCGCGGTCCGGATGCATCGGGATCCGCAGCGAGCACGAACGGCCCATCGCTGGCGAGCCGGTCGATCCGCTTCGCGTCGAGCCGCTGCTCGAGCTGGGTGCGCGCCGCGACGACGTGATCGATGACGCGCTTCTCGTGCTCGCGATCCGACAGCGCCGCGAGCGCCACCTCGGCGGCCCCGCGCACGATCGGGAACGCAGGTGCGGCACGCTCGAGCACGCGCGCGCGATCCCGAGATGCGATCGCGTAGCCGATGCGCAGCCCGGCGAGGCCGTGCAGCTTCGACAGCGAGCGCAGCACGATCAATTGATCCGTCCACTGCACGCAGCGCGCGGCCTGCAGCGCACCGTCGCGCGTCGCGAAATCGGCATACGCCTCGTCGACGATCACCGTCACGTGATCGGGCAGCGCCGACAGCAACTCCTCGAACGGCTTGGTGTCGAGCGCGCGACCGCCCGGGTTTGCAGGACTGGTCAGGTACACC
>JACCYD010000103.1 GCA_013696695.1 Deltaproteobacteria bacterium
CCGCTCACGTGCGCTCGATGGTGCTGCGTCAGGCCGGCGTGCTCGTCGCGATCGGTGTTGCCACCGGTCTCGCCGTCACGATCCTGCTGCAAGTCTTCCTCGGTAAATCGCTCGCAGGCGTGTTCTACGGGGCCGAGCTCAGCCAGCCGATCTTGCTCGCGGCCGTCGCGATCACCGTCACGCTGACGGCGCTGGTCGCGACCTGGATCCCGGCCCGCCGTGCAACCCGCGTCGAACCGACGGTGGCACTCAGGAGCGAATGATGTCGACCGCAGCAGGCGAAGGCGAGCTGATGGACGTGCCGCGCAGCGGTGCGCGGCCGAAGCTGCGCCGCATCGTCAAGATCGTGCTCGCGGTGCTCGCGCTCGCCGCGATCACGTTCGGCATCCGCTGGTACACCACCCGCGCTCCGCACGTCGCCCGCGCGGAGCTGTGGACGGCCCCCGTCAAGCGCGGCGCCCTGCTCCTGCAAGTCTCCGGCGTCGGCACGCTCGTGCCCACCGATTTTCGCTGGGCGTCGGCGCCGGTCGCCGCACGCGTCGACAAGGTGCTCGTGCAACCGGGGGCCGTCGTCGAGGCAAACACCATCCTGCTCGAGCTGTCCAATCCCGAGGCCGAGCTCGCGACGCTCGAGGCCGACCGTGATGTCTCCGCTGCCGAGGCGCAGCTCGCGCAGCTCGGCGCACAGCTCGATGGTGCACGGCTCGCGCAGGAATCCGCGGTCGCGGGGCTCGATGCCGATGTCGTGATGGCGCAACGCCGCAAGCAGATCGACACCAACATGTCCGAGAAGGGCGTGATCGCGGATCTCGAGGCCAAGGAATCCGCCGATCGCGCGGGCCAGCTAGGAAATCGGCTCGACTTCGAGAAGAAGCGCCTCGGCGCGCTTCGCCGCGGTAACTCCGCGCAACTCGACGCGCAGCGCGCTCAGGTCGAAGGCCTGCGCGCGCTCGCCGCGTTCCGGCGCAAGCAACTCGAGGCGCTGCACGTCAAGGCGAATCAGGCCGGCGTCGTCCAGCAGGTCGCCGTCGAGGCCGGGCAATCCGTACCCGCGGGCGCGCCCCTCGCGAAGGTGATCGTGCCGGACCGTCTGCAGGCGAGGCTGCGAATCCCCGAGGGCTCGGCCGGTGATGTCTCGATCGGGCTCCAGGCCACGATCGATACGCGGATGGGTGTCATCCGAGCCGAGGTCACGAGGATCGATCCAGCTGCACAGAACGGCAGCGTGATCGTGGACCTCAAGTTGCTCGACCCAGCCCCCAAGACCGCGCGTGCCGATCTCAACGTCGACGGCGTCATCGAGATCGCGCGGCAGCAGAACACGCTGCACGTCGCCCGTCCGGCGATCGGCGAGGCCCATGCCACGGCGTCGCTGTTCGTGATCAGCGGCGGCGAAGCTCGGCGCGTCCCCGTGAAGTTCGGACGTGCTGCACTCAAGGACATCGAGATCGCCAACGGCCTGCGCGAAGGCGATGAAGTCGTGCTCTCGGACATGTCGAAGTGGGACGGTCACGACCGTCTCCGGGTCGACTGAGGTAATCACCATGGAAATGCCAACCACTGAAACGTCTGCCAAGGCCAAGCCCGATCTCTCCGAGCTCGTGCCCGCGGTCAAACCGGCGAGCCCGCTGCTCGACCTCGTGGGGATCGGCAAGACGTTCCACACCGACGACGTCGAGACGCGCGCGCTGTCCAAGGTCGACCTCGCGGTCGGCAGGGGCGAGTTCGTGTCGATCAGCGGGCCCTCCGGCTCGGGCAAGTCGACGCTGCTCTCGATCCTCGGGCTGCTCGACATCCCGACGCACGGCGAATACAAGATCGATGATCAGAACACGGCGAAGCTCGATCAGGTCAAGCGCGCCGCACTCCGCAACAAGTCGATCGGCTTCATCTTCCAGGCGTTCAACTTGATCGGCGATCTCACCGTCGAGCAGAACGTCGAGCTGCCGCTGGTCTATCGCGGGCTCCCGGCGGGAGATCGCAAGGCGCGCGTCGCCAAGGCGCTCGATGCCGTGCGGATGTCGCATCGCGCGCGCCACCTACCCGCGCAGCTCTCCGGCGGTCAGCAGCAGCGCGTCGCCGTCGCCCGCGCGGTCGCCGGTGATCCGCTGATCTTGCTCGCCGACGAGCCGACCGGAAATCTCGACTCGAAGAACGGCGACCAGGTGATGGAGCTGTTGCGCGGCCTGCACGGCCAAGGCGCGACGATCTGCATGGTCACGCACAACCCGGACTACGCGCGGATGGCTACCCGGATCGTCCATCTGTTCGACGGGCGGGTCGTCGAGGATCGGGCCGGAGGGTAATTCTCCATGGCGGACGCGAGGCTGCTGGTCGCCGACGACCAACCGGACGTGCTCGAGGCCGTACGCATGCTGGGG
>JACCYD010000112.1 GCA_013696695.1 Deltaproteobacteria bacterium
GTCTGACAAGTAGCGCGAGCCCCGGAGGAGGGGTTGGGTGAGGTGGAGGGGCGAGCGCGAGGCCGAGCGAACAACGTCCGGATTGGTTAGGCCACGACGTCGCGACACGTCGTCAGCAGCTGCCCGCGTAGGCACTGTTTCGCGGGCTTGTCGTCGCGGGTCCGCACGAACACCGGCTGGAACAGCTGGTGGTCGTCGCTCGCGTAAAGGTAGCGAACCTCGCAGATCGGCTTCTCGCCCCGCCCGAGCGCGGCATCGAGGGCCTTGCGCGAGGCGTTCGTGGTCCCCGCAAACACCTTGCCGACCTCGAACAGCTTCTTGCCATCGTAGACCGCCATCAGATACGCGTTACCAACGTTCTCGATCACGATCACGTCGCAGCTCTTGATGAACTTGTGCTTGCGCTGCGTCGCCCCGCGGCCCGCGGTGTATGGCGCATCGCGGCGCTTGAACACGATGCCTTCGGCACCGGCAGCGCGCAGCTTGTCGTGCAGCGCCTGCTTGGCCCGCTTGCCCTTCGCGATCGGGACGATGCGGATATCGCCGCTGAGCGCGGGCTCCGCTTCGTTGTCGAGCAGCTCCCAGCGCTCGAGGTACCCGCGGTCGCGGATGTCTTCCTCTCCCCACTGGAGGATGTCGAACAACCAGTAGCCGTCCTCGAGCAGCTCGCCGTCGACGACGGTGCCGTGGGGCAGGTACTCGAGCCCCGCGAGCTTGCGCATGTCGACCTTCGTCGTCAGCTGGCCGTCGCGATTGGTGACGATCAGCTCGTCCCCGATCGTGGTCAGCACGCGCATGCCGTCGATCTTCTGCTGGGCGATCATCGTGTCGTCGGCGAGGAACTTGTCGAGCTCGTGATCCTCGATCGGTTCGAGCAGTTGCGCCGCAGGGCCGACGCGAGCACGCGCGCGGGGCGCCTTGCTCCCCGAGCCTTCGCCGACGGGCGGAGCGACGGCGGCCGGCTTCACCTCGGCGGTGATCGGCTGGTAGCCCTTGTTGGTCTTCTCGCGAACCAGCGAGTCGAACTTCTTGTGCGCGACGGCGAGCGCGACCTTGACGGCCTTCGCGCCGGTGTTGAGGGTGCTGCCGCGCCGGCCCCACGCCACCTTGACCGTGTAGACATCGCCGCCGCCATCCTTGACGATCATCGCGGTGTAGACCTTGTCGGAGCTGCCCTCTTGAAAAAACAGCTCGATCTCTCTGATCACGCTCACCACCCGAGGATAACGCACGCGTTCCGTCCGGTGCTGGGATCGATCGCTAACGTTCGAGCTGGCGGCGGCGCCGCGCGATCCACACCAGACTTTCCGCTGCGGCGGCACGTACGTGGTCGCGCAATCGCGCGAAGTGGTGTGCGTCGTTGACGTTCTGATCGAGATAGCCGAGCGCCTCGAGCGCAACCGCAAGCGTGCCGGCTGCAATCGAACGCGGCGGTGAGTCCTCGTCCGGCAGCGCGGCGATCAGCTCCCACAGCTCGGTCCACGCGGCGCGTGCGTCGTCGTCGAGCGTGACGCGTTCGCAGAGCCGGAGCGCGTCGTGCACCCGGCCGAACTGCATCGTCGGGTGATGCGCGAACAGGAACCATAGCTCGGTGTCGGGCGCTTCGTACCGCGGCGCCGCGACCGGCACCTCGATGCACTCGGCGCGCTCGTGGTGCACCGGATGCTTGCCCCAGCCGCGCATCACCTCGAGGCGCTCGAGCTGCGGCATCCGATCGAGAGCGCGTTGCACGAGCTGCGCTTCGTGACCGTTGCGGATCGACGGCAATCGCAATACCTCGAGCTGCTCGAGGATGCCGAGCGAATCGAGCACGTCGAACACGCCGACCTGCGTGTCGGTGGTCGAGCGCTGACCTTCGTTCGACGACAGATCGAGGGTGTCGAGCGCGGGCAGGCTGGCTGCGGGAAGCAGCGACGGCCACGGCCGTGCGAGCACCACCGGAGCGCCAAGCTCGCGCGCGAACGCGAGCGACAGCGAGGTCACCTCCGGCATCGGTTGGCGCGCCTCGAGCAGCGGCAACAACGCATCGATGCCCGCGACGCGCAGCTCGCGCAGCGCCGGATGCGGGAAGTCTTTGACCAGTCGATGCCCGGCGAGCTCGAGGCGTGCGAGGCGCGGCGTGTTCGCGATCAGGCTCGGGAAGCTCTTATTCGCGATGTTCGGCAGCTCGCCGCGCCACGTGTTGCCCGGCGGATCACCGCGAAACCGCGGCGCGAGCGTGAGCCGGGTCAGCCACGGCCTCGGCACGCGTGCGAGCTCCGCGATCACGTGCTCGATCCCGCCGGTGTGGCCGTCGAGGGTGATGCCGCGAACGAATGGTGCAGCGGGCGTCGCGAGGATCTGCATCGCGGATCGCATCCGACAGTCCTCGATGAAGCCATACGCGAACGTCACCCCTGACCACACACCGCGCGTCGGATTGTCGTTCGGTTCGAGGCCGAGCCAGCTGCGCAAGAACCGCCTGCGGCGATGCGCGAGCACGGGCGTGCTGCCAGTACGTGCGATCGCGACATCGATGCCGATCAGCTCGCCGCGCGGATCGCCGAGCTGCTGCAAGTGATCGCCGTAGACCTGGAGGTTGTCGAGCGTCCACGCCGCATCGAGTGCGGCCTCGAGCTCGGCGGTCTCGGTCATTGCAGCCCGCTCGTCATTGCAGCCCGCTCGTCATCGCAGCCCGCTCGTCATGGCTCGACGAGATTGCGCGTCACACTGGGGATGTCCGGACATCCGCACAGCGCCATCGCGAGGTCGAGCTCGCGACGCAACACGCCGAGCGCGGCGCCGACACCCTCGCGCCCTCCGGCGGCGAGCCCCCACAACACCGGCCGACCGACGAGCACCGCGCGCGCCCCGAGGGCCAGCGCCTTGATCACGTCGGCGCCACGC
>JACCYD010000139.1 GCA_013696695.1 Deltaproteobacteria bacterium
GTCGATCTCGTCGAGGCGCGCAAGCGCGCCGGTGCGGAACCCCGGCGACCGCTGCTCGCGAAAGGCGAGGTGCTGCACGCGGCGCGAGCACCGGTGTATCGCCGCGCGCACGCGGTCGTCGACACCACGCACAAGTCGATCGCGCGAGTCGTCGAGGAGGTCCGCATCGTCGAGCACGTCTGGGGCGAGCTGCCATCGCGCCATCGTGGATCGACGACGATCGTTGCCCTCGGAGATCGCAGCTATCCGGTGGTGGTGACCGACCGTATCGATCCCGATCTCGTGACCGGAAACTGGAACGAGGTCGGCCCGCGGGACCAGCACGGTGTCGCCACGAGTAGCCAGCGAGGGGAGCGGAATAGCCGCATCGAGGTCATCACCGATCGCAACGTCGCTGGATCCGCGCCGTGCATGGCGCTGCCGAGAGCACTGGGTGTCGAACCGATCGCGATCGAGCCCGGTGAACCGTCGAAGACACTCGCGACGTACGAGACCCTCTGCAAGGAGCTGATCGCGCGTGGCGTCGATCGCCATTCGCTGATCGTCGCGCTCGGGGGTGGTGTCGTCGGCGACCTCGCGGGGTTTGTCGCCGCGACGCTGTATCGCGGCATCCGCGTCGTGCAGGTGCCGACCACGATCCTCGCGATGGCCGATGCGGCGATCGGCGGCAAGACCGCCGTCGACATGCCCGCCGGCAAGAACCTGGTCGGTGCGTTCCACCAGCCGGGGCTCGTGATGTGTGGGCTCGATACGTTGACGACCCTGCCCGCACGCGAGCGCCGCGCAGCGTTCGGCGAGCTCTGGAAGTATGCGCTGCTCGACGGTCCGCAGTTATGGAAGCAGGTCGAAGCGTGTGCGAGCTGGGCGGCGGGCTCCGACGGAGTCGCACCACCCGCCGAGCTCCGGACCGTGATCCAGGCCGCGATCGCCTACAAGGCCGCCATCGTCGGACGGGACGAGTACGAACAAACCGGTCATCGCGCGTTGCTCAACCTGGGTCACACCGTGGGCCACGCGATCGAGAGCGCCTCGGGAATGCTTCATGGGGAGGCTGTGGCACTTGGCCTGCTCGCCGCCTGCCGCGTGTCGTCAGCGATTTGCGGAGCGCCGGCGCATCTCGAAGCGCAAACCCGAGACGCGCTCGCAGCATGCGGGCTTGCCACCGACCTCGACCGCTGGCTCGGAGACGACGTCCTTGCACGGCTCGGGTTCGACAAGAAGCGCGTTGGCGGTAGCCTGAAGTTCATCGCGGTTCACGAGGTGGGGGCGTGTGAGCCCATCGACATTACCCTCGATGAAGTGCGAAGAATTTTGCGATCCAGTGTCTGCACTTGATACGATTTTCGACGGACGGAGGAAGCGATGACCCGCGCCTTTTACTCGATTCTATTTGCTGCCGTAGCTGCGACCGGCTGTGTAGCCGCCGAGGGTGATGAGAGCTTCATCATCATCAACAACCTCGTACCCGAAGTGGACGACGAGACCGGCGAGGTCACGTTCACCCCAAACCGAGAAGGTCCGTTCTTCTCGCAAGGGTTCGTCAACCCCGAGGCTCCAAACTTCTTCGTCGGCTCGCTGTTCGAGAGTCGCGTCCAGGCGGTGGAGGGTCGCGAGAGCCTCCGCACGATCCTCGTCGAGGGCGCCAACATCTCGCTCGAGGTCTCCGAGGTGTCGGTGGTCAGCGGCGCCGTGGTGCAGAAGTCCGGCGCGCCGGAGACCATCGAGTTCTCGGTTCGCTTCAGCTCCGCGGTCTCGCCGAATGGCGGTGTCGCGGTCGGCATCTACGACGTGATCCCGTTCGAGGTGATGGCGGCGATTCGCGGCAAGATCGCGGCTGCGGCCCCGCCTGCCGATGCCGACGTGTTCGTCGAGGTCACCAGCACCACCACCGCATTCGGCGACTTCTACGGCGATCGCATCGACTCGACCTCGTTCGTGTTCCCGGTGGTCATCACCAACACCGCCCCGTCGTTCTAGCTATAGCTGGTCACAACTCTGGCGCGCGCGTGCGCCGGTCGAGTACCCTGATCTCGCCGTGTTCGCAGAAACACTCAAGAAAGTCGTCGACGGGGTCGACGGAGGGCTGGCGGCGGTCGTGATGGGGCTCGATGGGATTCCCATCGAGACCTACGTCAAGACCGCCGATCGCTTGGACGTCAACACCGTCGGGATGGAGTTCTCCTTCATCCTCGGCCAGGTCCGCAAGGCCGGTGACAGCTTGCAGGTCGGCGGGCTCGAGGAGCTCTCCGTCAAAGCGCAGCGGTTACTGCTCGTGTGCCGCATGCTCTCGCCCCAGTACTTCGTCGCGATCGCGATGGCGCCCGAAGGCAACTTCGGCAAAGCCCGCTATCTCGTTCGAATGGCGGGCCCGGTTCTCAGCGCGCAGCTGTGAAGATCCGGGTTCTGGTCCTTCACGGACCGAACTTGAATCTGCTCGGCACGCGCGACCCCAAGACCTACGGCACGACGACGCTCGCCGAGATCGACGCGGAGCTTCGCCGACGCGCGAAACATCGCGACGCCACCGTGCGCTGCGTGCAGTCGAACCTCGAAGGCAAGCTGGTCGAGCTGATCCAGAAGGCCAAGGGCACGGCGGACGCGATCGTCATCAACCCCGGTGGCTACACGCATACGTCGGTCGCGATTCGAGATGCGATCGACGCGGTGGAGCTCCCTACCGTCGAGGTTCATCTCTCCAACATTCACGCGCGCGAACCGTTTCGTCACGAATCGATCACGGCCGCGAAGTGCGTCGGTCAGATCTGCGGTTTCGGCGCACAAAGCTACTACCTGGGACTGGACGCAGCCCTGGCC
>JACCYD010001083.1 GCA_013696695.1 Deltaproteobacteria bacterium
GCAGTGGGTCCTGGACAAGGGACTCAAGAGCCTGACCGACAAAGGTTCGTGAGACGCGATCGGCTAGCTGACTTGCAACTCCCTCGCGCGTGAGGGACCCTTTTACCCAAGGAGTTATGATGAATAAGCTGCTTCTCGTCGTTACCGCGGTTGCCGGGCTCGTTGGCTGCCAGCAGGACACCAAGAACCTGGAGCGCAAGCTCGATCAGATCATCGCGAAGCTCGACAAGATGCCCGCCGGTGGCGCTGGTGCGGCGGCGCAGCGCCCGCAGCGCCCCGAGCCCGATCGCTCGAAGACCTACGCGGTGCCCGTCGCGGGCGACTTCTTCGACGGTCCCGCGGATGCGAAGGTCACACTCGTAGAAGCGTATGACTATGCTTGACCGTACTGCGACAAGGTCCGTGCGACCATGGAAGAGCTACACAAGAAGTACGGCAACGATCTGCGCGTGGTCTACAAGCAGCTTGTAGTCCATCCCAAGAATGCGATGGCGGGAGCCTTGGCGTTCTGTGCGGCTGGCAAGCAAGGCAAACACAAGGAGATGAACAACGCGGTCTGGGACAAGGGCTTCAAGGCCCGGCAGCTCGACAACTCGGATACGGCACCCGCGGAACAGGGTGCGCAACCGAAGAAGTGCTGGGATACCGACGAGGGATGCAAGAACGTCGTCGGCTACGCGCAAGAGCTGCAGCTCGACGTCGCCAAGTTCAAGGCGGACATGAAGGGCGAGTGCATGCAGGTCGTGCAGAACGACATGAAGGCGCTCTCTCAGCTCGGCGTCGCTGCAACGCCAGGGTTCTTCGTCAACGGGCGATTCCTCTCCGGCGCCGTGCCGATCGAGAACTTCATCACCTTGATCGACGAGGAGCTCAAGAAGGCCAACGAGCGGGTCCAGGCAGGCACGCCAGCGGCGAGCTACTACCAGCAGTGGGTCCTCGATAAGGGGCTCAAGAGCCTCACGGACAAGGGCGGCTAGCGCTCGGTCCGGTGCGGGGGTGCTAGGGTCGGAGCGTGGCTCGTCCCACTGCCATCCCCGAGCGCAACTGGGTCAACATCCACTGGCTCGCGCGGCTGCGCTGGGCGCAGACCGCCGGCCAGGCGATGACGGTGCTGGTCGGTCAGTTCCTCCTCGAGGGGGCGCTGCCGATCGCATCGCTATTCGGCGTGATCGGCATCGGGCTGGTCTCGAACCTGCTGCTCGAGCTCTACTTTTTCGGCGATCGCCGCCGCGAGACGCCGACGCGCAACGTGTACGAGTGGCAGCTCGCCGTGGTGATGATGCTGGATGTCGGCATCCTCACCGGCCTGCTGTATCTGACCGGCGGGCCGGATAACCCGTTCGGGCTGCTCTACGTCGTCCAGATCGCACTCGCCACGGTGCTGTTGCGCGCGAAGTGGGCGTGGCTCCTCGGGGCGCTGTCGTTCGTCGGCTTCGGCCTCCTGCTCGTCGTGCACCAGCCGCTCCAGATTCCCGCCGACAATCGCGCGGTCGGTGCATGGGTCGCGCTCGGCGTTGCCTCGGCATTCGTCGTCCACTTCCTGCAGCGCATCCACGTCGCGCTCGGCGAGCGCGAAGCGGAGCTCACCGAGGCGCGCCACCTCGCGGCACGGCAAGAGCGGCTGGCCTCGCTCGCGACGATGGCGGCTGGTGCAGCACACGAATTGTCGACGCCACTCGGCACCGTCGCGCTCGCGGCGAAGGAGCTCGAGCGCGCGCTGACCAAGGCCGATGCGAGCGCGACCAACCTGTCGGAGCTCGCAGCCGACGCGCGGTTGATCCGCGAGCAGGTCGGCCGTTGCCGCGCCATCCTCGAGCAGATGGCGCAGGGTGCGGGCACGGTCGGCGAGCTGCTCGAAGAAGCGCTGCTCAACATTCGCGCCGCGCCCACCGTGCATCGCGACGTGCCGAGCGAGCTCGCGAATCTTCCGCTGCGGTTGCCGCCACGCGCGGTCAGTCAGGCGCTGCGTTCGCTGGTCACCAACGCGCAGGATGCCTCGCCGCACAACGCGACGGTGGTCGTCGCGGTGCGCGGCGACCAGGCCACGTTGTCGATCTCGATCCGCGACCGCGGTCCCGGCATGCCGAGCGAGATCCTCGCGCGCATCGGCGAGCCGTTCTTCACCACCAAAGCACCCGGCCGTGGCATGGGCCTCGGGTTGTTTCTGGCGCGCGCCGTCATCGAGGGCGTCGGCGGGAATCTGCTGATCGACTCGATTCCCGGCGATGGCACGGAGGTGCGAGTGACGTTACCTACTGAGATCGCACCAGTCGAACGCCCGGTCGGCGCCCGCGACACCTCACCGCAGCGGGATACCGAAGCGCGAATCGCCGCAGTAGTATCCAAGCCAACGTGACGAGCAGGCTGAAATGACGAGAGCAGGTTGAAATGACCGCCGGAACCGAGCACAAGACATCGATCCTGATCGTCGACGATGACGAGGTATATCGGAACCGGCTGGCCCGCGCCTTCGTCGACCGCGGGTACGACGTGCGGACGGCGCAGGACTACGACAGCGCGGTCGCCGTCGCGACCTCCGATTCACCGGAGCTGGCCGTGCTCGATCTCAAGATGCCCGGCAAGAGCGGGCTCGAGCTGGTCAAGGCACTCGCCGAGATCGATCCAGCCACCAAGACGCTGATCCTCACCGGCTACGGCAGCATCGCGACCGCGATCGACGCGGTGCGCCTCGGCGCCACCTACTACCTGTCGAAGCCCGCCGATGCCGACGACATCGTCGCTGCGTTTGCCCGCGGCGAAGCCCCGCCGCTCGATCCGCCACCCCCCGAGGCCGGCGACGAGTACCGCGCCCCGTCGCTGGCGCGCGCCGAGTGGGAGCACATCAACCGGGTGCTGTCGGATGCCGGCGGCAACATCTCCGAAGCCGCACGCCGGCTCGGCATCCATCGCCGCTCGCTGCAGCGCAAGCTCCAGAAGTATCCCCCCGCGAAGTAATGAACGGGCGAGGCAGCCTCGCCCGTGGACGAGCCGATTCGCCTACGCCATGACGCGGCGCCGGCGCCGGCAATGTGGTTTGATCATCTGCCATGCCGTCGCAGTCTCCACGCAGCTCGCTCGCGTGGGTGATCGCCGCGAATGCAGTCGCTGCGGCAGTGCTCGGCGGCATCGAGGCGCTGCGGCTCGCGAACAGTCGGAT
>JACCYD010000164.1 GCA_013696695.1 Deltaproteobacteria bacterium
GGCCAGGGCGTCGCCGGTGTGCAGCTGCCGCAGGGTCAGGTCAAGCGGCCGGTCTTGCTCGACGTCAATCCGGCGACGCTCGCGATCCAGACCGCCGGCGGGTTCACCGAGCGCTTGCTCGACAAGAACGCGCCGATCCCGATCGAGAAGATCCGCGTGTTCACCACGGCGCGCGATAACCAGACGCGCGTCGAGATCGATTGCTGTCGCGGTGAGAATCGGCGGTACGCCGAAAACGAGCCACTCGGTACGCTGCTCCTCGAAGATCTCGCCCCCGCCAAGCGCGGCGAGCTCAAGATCGAGGTGTCGTTTCGCGTCGACTCGGATGGGATCCTGCACGTGCGTGCGACGGATCAGGTGTCGGGAGCCAAACAAGAAGCACATCTCCAGGTGCTGGGAGCCCCCACGGCCGAGGAGCCCTAGTGACCGGAGCTAGCCCGTGAGCGCGCGATCCGACGTCTTGCTGTGGGCGACGCGCATCGTCAACAAGGGTGCCGGCGCGGCGCCGAATCAGTTGCTCGAGATCCGCGACGGCGCCGGGCTCGACGAAGCGCAGGCAGCGTTCCACAAGGTCGCTCGTGTCGGCCATCCCGATCTCCATCGCGCATCGCTATCCGCGGAAGAGCTCGAGCTGGTGACCACCGCGTATTCGCGAGTCGCCGGCGCGTACCAGGAGTACCGCACGCAGCGCATGCAGACGACGAAGCTGCCGCGCATGGCGATCAAGCCACCGACCGGCGCGCCGGTGAACAACATGCCGCGCACGCTGCCACCGCCCAACGTGGATGCGTCGAAGGCCGCTCCCACGAGCTCCGCGGCCGCTCCCACCGGTGCGGCCGCCGCGACGACGCCGAAGGTTGCTCCCTCGGGTGCATCCGCGGCGATGACCCCGAAGGCGCTCATCTATTATCGCAAGGCGGAGCAGTCGCTTCGCCGCGGTGAGCTCAAGAGCGCGG
Organism: Deltaproteobacteria bacterium; assembly: GCA_013696695.1. GTDB lineage: Bacteria > Myxococcota_A > Polyangia > Haliangiales > Haliangiaceae > JABFXX01. Next base: position 957 of record JACCYD010000164.1, read on the forward strand.
TTCTCCAGCTCAGGATGGCAATCGCCGCCGACCCGCTGTCGACGATGCTTCGTCAGGCGCTCACCGAAGTCGAATCAGAGATCGCCAAGGGGTAGCCCCCCATTCGGCGGCTGGACAGAACCAGGGTGGTGTGAATAACTCCAGCCGCGTCATGCGGACGACGACTGCAACCAGCATCACAGGGCACGGGGTGTGGCACCCCGAAACGATCCTGACGAACGAGGAGCTGTGCGAAGGCTTCAACGCGTTCGTCGATCTCGATAACGCGAAGCACGCCGCAGAGATCGCCGCCGGCACGCGCAAGGCGCTGCAGAAGTCGTCGGCCGAGTTCATCGTCAAGGCATCCGGGATCAAGCAGCGCTACGTCCAGGACAAGACGGGCCTCGTCGATCCCGAGCGGATGTGTCCGAACATTCCAGATCGCGCGGAGGATCAGCTCAGCTACCAGGCCGAGTACGCGGTCAATGCCGCCGTCAAGGCACTCGCGCAGGCGGGCCGCACCGGCGAGGACGTCGACCTCGTCGTGCTCGGCGCCTCGAACCTGCAGCGCCTCTATCCGGCGCTCGCGATCGAGGTGCAAAACGCACTCGGCGCGCGCGGCTATGGCTTCGACATCTCGCTCGGCTGCTCGGCCGCCACCGGCGCGGCGCAGCTCGCGATCCAGGCGGTGCGGCTCGGCCAGGCGAAGTGCGCGCTGGTCGTGGTGCCGGAGCTGACCACCGGCCACATGAACTGGCGCGACCGCGATAGCCACTTCATCTTCGGCGACGCCGCGGTGTCGCTGGTCATCGAGCCCAGCGAGCGCGCGAAGCCGGGGTCGTGGGAGGTGCTGTCGACACAGATGCTGTCGAAGTGGTCGCCGAGCACGATCCGCAACAACCGCGGCTATCTCGATCGCTGCGATCCGGCGAACGAGCACAACGACGACAAGTTGTTCCACCAGCAGGGCCGCCGCGTGTTCAAGGAGGTCGTCCCGATGGCCTCGAAGTTCATTGCCGATCACCTCGCAACGCACGAGCTCGAACCGACGCAGATCACCCGCTACTGGCTCCACCAGGCCAATCAGTCGATGAACCAGCTGATCGCCAAGTACGTGCTCGGCCGCGAGGCCACCCGCACGGAAGCGCCGCTGATCCTGGATCAATACGGCAACACGGCCTCGGCGGGGTCGCTGATCGCGTTCTCACATCACAACGAGGACTTGCCGGCCGGCGCCTACGGGATGATGGCGTCGTTCGGCGCGGGCTACTCGCTCGGCTCGCTGCTGCTCCAGAAGCAGTAGCCGCACCCGCGCGCCGAGACATGCCAGTCATAGTGACGAAGGCCCGTTCATCGGCCGCCGAGACAACCCTGTCACGGAGCGTTCACGAAATTCGATCGGAACGCTGATGCGAGACCTCGTGATTCTCGACGTGTAGCCGTGGATCGACGGTTGCTACATGCGACGACATGAGCAAGCTCCCCGCGCTGTTCCTGACCCTCGCCGCCAGCGGCTGTTTCATCATCGAGCCGGATCCGGTGCCGTGCTCGAACACGCCGACCTGCGTTCCGCCGCCCGAGCCCTTCGACGTCATGACGGTGACGCCGAACCTCGACCTGCTGTTCGTGATCGACGACTCGCCCACCATGCAGAACAAGCAGGTGTCGTTTCAGGCCGCGTTCCCGGCCCTGCTCGCCAGGCTCTCGGCGGTCGAAGGCGGCGTGCCCAACCTCCATCTCGCTGTCGTCAGCTCGGACATGGGGACGTCGGCCGCTGGTGATGCGACGCCCGGCGGGTCGATCGGGGGCGTCGGGCAAGGGTGCTCGGGCTTCGGCAAGGCGGGGTTGTTCCAGCTCGGCCAGGCGACGTTGCCTGACCCGGACGATCGCTTCCTGCTGCAGACCCGCGGTGGCGAGCGCAACTTCGAAGGCACGCTCGCGGACACGTTCACCGCGATGTCAGCGCTCGGCGCCTCGGGCTGCGGCTTCGAGCAACCGCTCGCCGCGATGACCGCATCCCTGTCGGGCCCGGCGGAGAATGCCGGCTTCCTTCGCGAGGGCGCGAACCTCGCCGTCATCGTGCTGTCCGACGAGGATGACTGCTCGGCGGAGCACACCACGCTGTTCGGTCCGGACGGTGGACCGATGGGAACGCTGTCGTCGTTCCGCTGCTTCCGGTTCGGCGTCGAGTGCGATCAAGCCACCGACACGCTCGGCAGCAAGACCAACTGCCGCCCCGCCGCGGCGACGCACGTCGCGGGGATCGATCCGTTCGCGAGCTTCCTGCTCGGGCTCAAGGGCGATCCGACGCGCGTGATGTTCGGTGCGATCGTCGGGGACGCCGCCCCGATCGAGGTCGAGACCAAGCTGGTCAACAATCAAAGTCAGATCGCGCTGAAGGCCTCGTGCCGGTACACGCCGGCGGCGGGTGGCGAAGACGTCACCGCCGATCCGGGCGTGCGGTTCGCCGCGCTCGCCGATAGCTTCGAGGGAATCTCGCGCCTCGAGTCGATCTGCTCCGAGGATCTGACGGCGGCGGCCGCGAACCTCGGTGATGCGCTCGTCGAGCTGATGGGCACCAGCTGCCTTCCCGTCACGATCAGCAACGAGACGAATTGCTTCGTCGAAGATCGCCGCGACGCCGAACCCGGCATCGTCAACGTTCTCCAGGCGTGCAGCACGCTCGATGGTGTCGGTGCGAACTGCTTCGCAGTTGCTTCCGATCCGACGTGTGGCTCGGGTCAGCGGCTCTCGATCTCGCGCCCGATCCCGCCGCACGGCGACGAGTGGTCGAAGCTGCGCTGCCTCGAGTAGCGCGGCGTCAGCGAGGGCCCATTCGCGCGCCATCCAAGGTTTCTTCGATTGACTCCGGGGCGCGTTCCTTTACGGTCCGCGTCATGGAGCGGGATGTCATTGCCACGGTGTTTCTGCCGATCGCGCTCGGCGTCATCATGCTGGGGCTCGGGCTCAGCCTGACGCTGGCGGATTTCAAGCGCGTCATCGTCTATCCGAAGGCCGTGATCGTCGGGCTCGGTGCGCAGATGCTGGTGCTGCCGGCGATCTGCCTCGGCGTCGCGCACCTGTTCGCGCTGCCGCCGGAGCTCGCGGTGGGGCTGATGTTGCTGTCGGCCTCACCCGGCGGCGCGACGGCGAATCTGTTCTCGCACCTCGCGAAGGGCGACGTCGCGCTCAACATCACGTTGACCGCCGTCAACAGCGTGCTGTCGCTGATCACGATGCCGCTGATCGTCGGGTTCTCGATGCAGCACTTCATGGGTGCCGACAAGGCGATCCCGCTGCAGGCCGACAAGATCATCCAGGTCGTCGCGGTGATCCTGGTGCCGTGCGTGATCGGCATGATCGTCCGCAGCAAGAATCCGGCGCTCGCCAACCGGCTCGACAAGCCGGTGCGCCTGATCTCGGCGGTGTTCCTCATCCTCGTGATCGCGGCCGCGGTGATCAAGCAGCGGGACGAGATCGGCGGTCAGTTCGCGGAGGTCGGCCTCGCGGCGCTGGTGTTCAACCTCGCCAGCATGGCGGTCGGCTACTTCCTGCCGCGCGTGTTCGGCGTCATGCGGAAGCAGGCGATCGCGATCGGCATGGAGATCGGCATCCACAACGGCACGCTGGCGATCACGATCGCGCTCACCGTGCTCGAGAGCCAGAAGATGTCGACACCGCCCGCGATCTACAGCCTCATCATGTTCTTCACCGCCGCGGCGTTTGGCGCCTGGATGGCGCGCCGGCCCGAGGATCCGAGCGAGGTCGCGAAGCCCGAAACCGCGCTCCCCAAGGCCCGCACCGTCGCCTGAGCGCCGTGTCCGTATTTCGGACATGATCTCGCGCGCTTCGGATTGTCAGGGGGAGCTGATAGGGTCCGTCTGATGTTCGAAGCACGCGAAGGTGGCCCCGTCGAAGACGGGGAATCGGCTTCGGAGATCTTCACGCGCGCCCTCGCGAAGTTCGGGCATACCGGCCTGCGCGCCGGCCAGTCGGATGTGATCACGGACATCTTTGCGGGCAAGCCGGTGATCGCCGTGATGCCCACCGGCGCCGGCAAGTCGCTGTGTTACCAGCTGCCCGCGGTCGTGCTCGGCGAGCGAGGCGGCATCACGCTCGTGGTGTCGCCGTTGATCGCGCTGATGAAGGATCAGGTCGACACGCTGAACGCGCGGGGCGTGCCTGCCGTCGCGCTCACCTCGCGCGATGGCGCCGAGGAGCAGCGCGAGATCCTCGAGGGCATTCGCGCCGGCCAGTACACGCTGGTGTATGTCGCGCCCGAGCGGTTTCGGAGCCCGCGCTTCCTGGAAACGCTGCACGCGATCTCGGCGCGCATCGCGCTGATCGCCATCGACGAAGCGCACTGCATCTCGGAGTGGGGCCACGATTTCCGCCCGGACTATCGGCGGCTGGGCTCGCTCGTCCAGGAGCTCGGCTCGCCGCGGCTCGCAGCGTTCACCGCGACCGCCACGCCCGAAGTGCGGCGCGATATCGCGGTGCAGCTCGGCATCGAAGGTGCGCGC
>JACCYD010000166.1 GCA_013696695.1 Deltaproteobacteria bacterium
GCACAAGACACCGCCCACGCCGCCACCGGCACCGGCGAAAAAAGAGGCCAAGGTCGAAGCGAAGGCCCCGTCGGCGCCGCGACCTCCACCAGCGGAGAGCAAGCCGGCTCGCGGGAAGCCGTGGTTCGTCGATCTGTTCGACGAGGATTACCTGCGCACGCTGCCGTTCTTGACGCCGCAAGCGACGCAGTCGGAAGCCGAGTTCGTGATCGATGCGATGGGGCTATCGCCCGGCGCGCAAGTGCTCGACGTCGGTTGCGGCTACGGCCGTCACGCGATGGAGCTCGCGGCGCGTGGCTATCACGTCGTCGGCCTCGATCTGTCGACGCCGCTGCTCGTGCGTGGCGGTGAAGAAGCGCATCGCCGTGGGCTGTCGATCAACTTCATCCGCGGCGACATGCGCGAGCTCGACTTCGATGGTCAGTTCGATGCCGCGTATTGCCTGTTCTCGACCTTCGGTTACTTCGACGACGAGACCAACAAGAAGACCGTCGCGAACATCGCGCGCGCCCTCAAACCTGGTGGCCGCGTGCTCATCGAGATTCTCAACCGCGACTACGTGATCGCGGATCTCCCGACGCGCGTGTGGTGGGAAGGCGATGGCTGCGTCGTGCTCGAGGAAGTCGAGCTCAACTACTTCAGCTCCCGGATCCAGGTGAATCGTTCCGTCGTGTTCGACGACGGCCGGCAACTCGAGCAAGAGATCTCCGTGCGGGCCTACTCCCTGCATGAAGTTGGCAAGTTGATGCACGCCGCGGGATTCAGGGTGTTGGAGGTGTCGGGCGCGTACCACACCAAGGGCCGATTTTTCGGCAACCAATCCCGGCACATCATTGTCCTAGCCGAGCGCAAAGACACTTCAGCGCCGTCGACCTGATCTGCTCGTTGCCTGGTGCCAATCCGGCACCGTGCCATTGGTTGTGTAGCTCACCAGCTACACGTGTAAGGCCACGGTAACGATGGAATAAGTCGTCGCGCTCGGGAGTCTTTCCTCCTGCAGACGGAACCAAAACATTTGGTCTCGTCGCGCGTCATAGACAGAGCGCGTCGTTGATCGCGCGAAAGAGGGTAGAGATGGCAGCCATCGTCACGAAGTTTGGGGGCTTTGGTCGAGGGCAGCGCGTTGCCAAGGTCGATGCAGGCGCATCCGACCGCAAGGGCCGCGTCGCCCGGGTCTCGGCAAAGCGCCGCGAAAAGACCACGACGAAGGACGGCGATGACGCCGAGCCGGAGCTCGACGCCGAAGCGCTCGCCGAGGACGGCGAAGGCGAAGGCGAAGCCGCCGAAGCTGCCGCTGAAAAAGCAGCCAAGAAGGCGCGGCCCGACGCGGGCACCTACCTGTCGATGTACTTCCGCGACATGGCGGCGCTCGACGTGCTCCGCCCCGAGGAAGAGTTCACCAGCGCGAAGGAGATCGAGGCGCTCGAGATCATGTTGTGGGAAACCGTGCTCTCGCACGCGCCTGCCGTCGCGCACGTGCTCGACGCCGTCGAGGCCGCACTCGAGGAGTCCCCCGCCGAAGCGAAGGCACTCCGCAAGGCCTCGGCCGAGAAGCACACCGATGCGAGCTGGTCGAAGATCGTTGCTCGCGCGGCGCGCAAGCTGCGCGCGGACGACGTCGATCATCTGTTCATCGATGCCGCACTGATCACCGTCGATCGAGTCTCGGTGGGTATCGGCGTGCGTGGCAACGCGGTCGGTTCACTCGGCCGTGAGCGTGCTCGCGCGGAGTGGCTGCGTCGCGTGTACGCCGCCAACCGTGCCGCCGCCGACGCTCGCAACGATTTCGTGCGTGCGAACCTGCGCCTGGTCGTCTCGATCGCCCGCCGTTTCAACCACGGCCGGATGGCGCTCGCGGATCTGATCCAGGAGGGCAACCTCGGTCTGATCAAGGCCGTCGAGCGCTACGACTACCGCCGTGGCTTCCGGTTCTCGACCTACGCGAGCTGGTGGATCCGTCATGCGATCAGCCGCGCGCTGGCCGACAAGGGTCGCGAGGTTCGCCTCCCGGTCCACATGATCGATGCCCAGCACCGGCTGACCAAGGCCCGCCGCCAGCTCACCGGCAAGCTCGGCCGCCAGCCGACCAGCGAAGAGCTTGCAGCCGCCACCCAGATGCCGCTCGACAAGATCGAAAAAATGCGGAGCTGGCTCCTCGAGCAGTCCGTGTCGATCGACAAGCCGGTCGGCGACGACGAGGGCAGGGTCCTGGGCGAGGTTTTGGAGGACCCGGACCGCGAGGACGTGTCTCCGACGGGGGACCTCGAATCGGAGGCCCTGACCACGGAAGTGCGGGATCTCCTGCACGAGCTGAGGCCCATCGAGGCGGACATCCTCCGGCAGCGTTTCGGCCTGGGGACCGAGCAGGAGTTGACGCTCAAGGAAATCGGCGACAAGTACAACCTGTCGCGCGAGCGGATCCGGCAGCTCCAGGAGCAGGCGCTGGGAAAGATGCGTCGCGCCCTGGCTCGTCGAGACTTGATGTAGACGGATTGGCGTTCGCGCCGAGATTTCGGTAGGTTTCGGCTCATGCTTTCCGTACGCGCCGCCCGGCCGCTCTTGCTGGCCTTTCTGTGCGCGGCCCCGTCTCTCACGGCGTGTGGCGATGACGACCCCAAGCTCAAGGTCACCAACCTGTCGCCCGACAAGGGCGATAGCGATGGCGGCACCTATGTCGTCATCAAGGGCAATCGCTTCATCAAGGATGGCCCGCGCAACGCGAAGATCTACTTCGGCTCGCGCCAGGGGTCGATCGTTCGTTTCCAGAGCGACTCCGAGCTGATCGTCCAGGCGCCGGGTGGCAAGCCCGACGAGGTCGTCGACGTGCTCGTGATCTTCGATCCTGGCGGTCAGCTGACGATCAAGAAGGCCTTCAAGTTCGTCGACAAGGACGACGCCGGGATGTCGGTCGACGACCTCAATACCAGCGGTAAGACGAAGAAGTAGCGAGGCCGAGGGCGAGGCCGAGCGAACAAGCTCTTCCGGAAATCAAAACAGCCGCGCGGTCATCGACCGAGCGGCTGTTGATCGTTTCGGCCGCTGCTAGAGGAAATTCAAGCGGAACAGCTGCTGACCGAGCAACACGAACGACTCGTGACCAACGGCGCGCTCGCCGTTGACCTTGATGAACGTGCCGTTCGAGCTGCCGAGATCCGACAAGAACACGCGACCGTCGCGCAAGATCACGCGCGCGTGCAAACCTGATACGTACCCGTCGTCGGGGAAGTTGATCTCGCCGCGCTCGCGACCGAGCGTGACGCTCTCGCCGAGGAGCGGGAATGCTGCACCGGTGATGTCGCGACCGATGATCACGGTCAGCTTGCCCCAATAGCCCGGGTTCGGGCTGCCCATCAGCTCGGTGCCATCGGGCGTCGGCTCGGGTGCAGCGATCAGCTCGAAGCGAAGCAGCTCCTGACCGATGCGAAGGATCTGTCCGGAGGTCAGCTCCTCTTCCTGCGTCATCTTCACGAACACGCCGTTGAGGCTGTCGAGGTCGCGCACCGTCGCTTGCTGCGGACCGCGAATATCGAGCTGCGCGTGGACCGGCGACAGATAGCCATCGTTCTCGAACACCGGACCGAAGCTGCGGCCGAGCTTGTTCTCGCCCATCCGCAGATCGTGAGTGCCGCCCTCGCTACCGTCGGGACGGATCAGCGTCATCGACAGACGCTGGCGCGCCGGAGCGGGCGCCATGCCGGGACCGGGGCCCATCGGTGCGGGACCGCCGGGCGGCGGACCGGGCATCTGCATCGGCGCCGAGGCTTCGTCCATGCGGAAGCCGCACGTGCCGCAGAACCGGAACGACGGCGGAACATCGCTGCCGCATGACGGGCAGCGGCGCATGCCGGGGGCGGGTCCACCAGCAGCAGGGGGCGGAGCAAAGCCCGGCGGGCCGAACCCGGGCACACCCGGCGGCGGACCCATCGGTGGCGGCTGCAGCGGCGGAGCGCCCATCGGACCACCCATCTGCGGACCACCCATCTGCGGGCCACCCATCTGCGGGCCACCCATCGGGGGGCCACCCATCGGGGGGCCCATCGGCGGTGGCGCCGCGCCCATCTGACCGCCCGGCGGCATCCCCATCACACCCGAGCCACCACGCGGTGCGGCCTGCGGACCGGAGGGACCACGTGGACCTGGACCTGGACCACCGCCCATCGGACCCGGCATCGGCATCCCGGACGGCATACTGGGAGGTTGACCGGGGGGCGGACCAAATCCCCCGGGGGCAGGGTCGGCCATCATCGTCTTCATCATCCCCATGTCGCCACCAC
>JACCYD010000190.1 GCA_013696695.1 Deltaproteobacteria bacterium
GGAGAAGCGCAGCATGCTTCACACCGAGGGGATGTCCGCGCTGATCGTGCCCGAGCATCTGCGGCCGCGCGTGGCGGAGAATCCGCCGGTGGGGATGCGGACGGACGGCCGGTCGTCTGCTGCTGTCGAGGACGCACCGATCAAGGACGATCCGCGCGGGCCGAAACCGGCGAGCAAGCTGCAGCGCAACTCGACGACAACTCGCGACTCGCGAAACTCGATGGAGACGGAGCCGCTCGAGAAGCCAGAGGAGCCGAACACCGAGGCGCCGACGCGACCGACGCCGCAGCCAAAGCGGGGCTTGTCAGTTCGCTCGTCGGAAAAAACCGACTCGAGGAAAAAGCGATGATCGATCTTTCTCCTCTGACTGAGAAGATCGAAGAATCATATTCCCTCCGTGTTTCAACATCGGTGATCGCCTGTGGCTGAGCTCGACGCCGTCATCGCCGAGATCCGGCTCCTCGCTGAAGCAGCGTTGCTGCGTCGCCTCAACGCCGGCTCCGGCTTCGCTGACCCTCGCGTCCCCAGCCAGATCTACCTTCGCGACGAGGCCGCGCTCGCACGCCTTGCCGGCGGCACGTTACGTCCGCAGAAGACGCACACCAAAGCCGCCGCCGAGCTCGCCGCCCAGCTCGCGAAATCCGGCGCGAGGAGCCCACGCCTCGAGACTCTGATCGAGCGCCTCGGCATGGATCCCGCCGGTCGCATCGTGCTCGCGATCGCGATCGCGTACGCGATCGATCTCGACACCCGCGAGCTATGCCACGCGCTCGTCACGCGCCACAAGCCAGCGCTCTATCTCGAGACCTGCGCCGATCTCGTCAGCCCCACGCAGAGCTCCGTGTTGCTGCAGGCCTTGCTCCCCGGCTCGCCGCTGCGCCGCGCACGTGTGCTCGCCGTCGACGGCGAGGGGCTCGGCGCGACCATCGATCTCGTCTCCGCAGCCCTCGCGTGGTTGCTCGGCGACGATCGCTTGCAGATGCCCCTGTCGAACGTCGCCACGCTGATCGCACCGGATGCCGACCTCGGCGTCGTGCTGCCGGAAGCCGCGAAGACCGAGCTCGATGCGTTGACCCCACGGTTGGTAGCCACCTCGCACGTTGCCGCCGTGATTCGCGGTCCGCGCGGATCGGGCCGCCAGGCGGCGGCGCACCGGATCGCGAAGACCCTCGGGCGTCCGTTGATGGTCATCCCGATTCCCGCACTCCTCGCGCTCGAGTCCCGTGCGAAGACCGCGCTGTTCGCAGCGGCGCTCGCGGCGGCGCGCCTTCGCGATGCGGTGCCGTATCTCGCCGACGCCGAGCCACTGTTCGACGATCAGGGCCACCTCGCTGCCGAGCACGCCGATGCGATCGCGCACCATCCAGGCGCGCTGATCGCCGGCACCACGCGCAGCAAGGACCTCGAGCTGTTGCGGCCGGTGCTGAGCGTGTTGCTGCCACGCGCGGAGCTCGACGATCGCGAGCGCGCGTGGGTCGCCGCGCTTGCGTCCCACGGCACTCACGTGGGTGACGAAGCTGCCGAGCTCGCGGCGCGCTACGTGATCGGGCCGGGCGCGATCGCGGACGTCGCCGCCGATGCCGGACGCTATGCCGTCGCGGCGGGCATCTCCGTCGACGTGCCCACCTTGGAAGCCGCCGTCGGCCGGCGATTGACCCTGCGCCTCGGCACGTTCGGCACCGTGGTCACGCGCAAGTCGCGGTTCACCGAGCTGGTGTTGCCCGACGAGGTGATCGACACGCTCCGCGACATGATCGCGATGGTGCGCGAGCGCTCGCAGATCCTCGAGCGCTGGGGCTATCAGCGGCACCTCGGCATCTCGCGTGGTGTCTCCGGCCTCTACTCCGGCGAGCCGGGCACGGGCAAGACGATGGCCGCGAGCGTGGTCGCATCCGAGCTCGGCCTCGAGCTGGTGCGGATCGATCTGTCCGCGGTGGTTTCGAAGTACGTCGGCGAGACCGAGAAGAACCTCGGCAAGATCTTCGACGAGGCGCAGGACGCGCACGCGATGTTGCTGTTCGACGAGGCCGACAGTCTGTTCGGCAAGCGCACCAAGCTCGAGAGCGCGCAGGATCGATTCGCGAACCTCGAGGTCAATTACATCCTGCAGCGCATGGAGACGTTCGACGGCGTCTCGGTGTTGACGACCAACGCCGAGGCGTCGATCGATCCCGCGCTGCAGCGCCGCCTCAACTTCCGCATCCGGTTTCCAGAGCCCGAGCCCGACGAGCGCGCGAAGCTGTGGCGCCAGCTCCTGCCGCCGTCGTCGGGGCTGCACGAGCGGGTCGATTTCTACGCGCTCGCGGAGCGCTTCGACATGACCGGCGGCTACATCAAGAACGCGGTGGTGCGGGCCGCCGTGATCGCGGCGCGGGCCGGGCGCTCGATGGTTGCTGAAGATCTATGGCTCGGAGCCCACCACGAGTACGTAGAGATGGGCAAAGTGATGCCACAACCGTCCGGAAGCCTGTGACCCCATGAGCGAACCCGAAGACACCACCGACCTGCCCGCCCAGCCGGTGAGGCCGATCGTCGCCGTCGTGCTCGGTGTCTGCGCGGCACTCGCGCTCGGCTTCGCGGCGCTGTCGAGCGAATGGCTGTACGCCGGCAGCACCCAGCTCCAGCTCAACGAAGACAGCGGCATGACCCAGACCATCGGGCCGGTCCACGAGATGTCGATCGGGCTGCGCAGCGTGTCTCGCTGCATCGTCCGCGATCGGGCGAGGACCTGCGAGGAGATGTCGGGCCGCGACCTGCTCGACGGCTGGGATCGCGAGCTGCTCTCGGCGCGCTACCTCGCCGAGGAGCCCGTCGAAACGGAAGCGCGTGCGGTGCTCGGCGATGCTCGCTTCAACGAGCTCGTGAAGCAGCGCACGATCATGAAGACCGACGCCGGCGATCCGATGACCGCCCTCGGCACGGCGCAGCGCGACCTGGTCGTCGCCAAGCACGTCTACGCGTCATCGTCGTCGTGGCCGACGTTCGGCCTGATCACGTGGATCGCGGTGTTGCTCGCGTCGGTGTCGCTGCTCGTCGCCGTCGGCATCGTGCTCGCCGGCAAGCGCGTGCGGTTGCCCGTGATGCCCACCACCAC
>JACCYD010000193.1 GCA_013696695.1 Deltaproteobacteria bacterium
ACGCGCAGCGGGTCCTCGTCCACAAGCTGTCGACCGACCACGAGAAGCTGCAGCGGCGGGAGAAGCTGCTCGACGTCGTCGTCCTCGAGCGGACCAAGGAGCTCGAGGAGTCGTACCAGAAGCTCAAGGCCGCCAACCGCCAGGCGCTGTTCGGGCTCGCCGAAGCGATCGAAGCGAAGGATCCGTACACCAAGGGCCACTGCGGCCGCGTCGCCGCGTTCTCGCTCGTTCTGGCCAAGGAAGCCGGCTATCCCGCGGATGGCCTCGAGACGCTCGAGTTCGGCGCGTTCCTCCACGACATCGGCAAGATCGGCATCAAGGATGCCGTGCTGCTCAAGCCCGGTCCGCTCGACGACGCGGAGTGGGTTCACATGCGCGAGCACCCGGTGAAGGGCTACGACATCGCGTCGAAGATCGAGATGTTGCACCCGATCATGCCGGCGGTGCGTAACCACCACGAGCGCTGGGACGGCTCCGGCTATCCCGACAAGATGATCGCCGAGGCGATTCCGATCTCCGCGCGCATCGTCGCGATCGCCGACGCGTACGACGCGATGGCCACCGATCGCCCGTACAAGAGCGCGCTGCCAATGGACGAGTGCGAGGCGATCCTCAAGAAGACCGCCGGCAAGATGTACGACCCGGATCTGATCGAGGTGTTCGTCAGCAAGCACCTCGGCGCGCTGTACCGCGAGGATTACGAGGATATGCCGTACGACGATGGCTACGCCGCGTCGACCAGCTGATCCTCTGTTGCGTCTCGCAGGTCGAAGCCGCGTCGGGTGACAAGGAGAAGCGGTCGCGCACTACGCGCGGGGCAAGACGTTCCTCGATGCCAAGCAGATGGTCTGGTTACTTGAACCAGAGTCGGAATCCGACCGAGCCGTCGATGCCGAAGTGGCTGCGATCGTCGAACCGATCGTAGAAGTCGCCGGTGAGCAGGTCGATCACCGGGACGAGCTGCACGAAGATATCGAGCGGCTTGTTGTTGAAATCGAACGACAGGCCGATCGGCACGCGCACCCCAAATGCGGAGCCGCGGTCGCACACATCGAGGTTGCCGACGCGCTCGCAGTACTCGAAGTTCCAGAACCGCAGGCCGACGCCGATGTAGAACGGGAGCTCGAGCGACGGCGTCGAGACCAGGGACGCCGGGTGCCAGAGATGGTCGATGTACACGTGCGCGCCATCGCCGTAGTAGTAGTGGCTGTAGACCCAGCCGAGGCCGAAGTCGAGCGCGCGCGAATCCGAGAGGAAGTACTTGCCGTTGAGCCCCGTCGGCTCGCCGAGCTCGAGCCCGAGCCCGAACGTCTTGATCGACTGGAAGCCCTTGGTGTCACCGCCGCGACGCTGACGCCCGCCATCGCGACCGCGACCACGCTGGCGGCGCGACCCGCCATCGTCGCGGTTCGCGCGACCGTCTCTATCGCCGCGTCCGCGGTCGTCACGACCATCACGGCCACCGTCGTTACGACCGTCGCGACCGTCGTTACGATCACCGTCGCGACCGTCGTTACGGCCACCGTCGCGACCGTCGTTACGGCCACCGTTGCCGTCGTTGCCGCTGGTGCCGGCGCGAAGCCGCTTCTGGCAGTCCGCGATCTCCTCGTCCACCTTGCACTTGAGGCGTGCGTGACACTCGGCTTGGGTCTCGGTCTTCTTGCAATCGACAACAGGCTGCGCGAACGCAGGTGCGGAGAGCGCGGCCAGGATGAGGAGCGCGTCGCCAATTCTCATGATCAGTCCCCCACACAGGTGCGAAGCGCGTTGCGTTCGGCGACGCATGTGTTGTGGCGTTCGGCGAGCACGCCGAGATCGCCGAGCGCCCATACCCTTTCGGACTTGCCGCACAGATCGCGCTGGTAGCAGTCGTAGGTGGTGGTCGCCTTGTCGGTGCAGCCCTTCGCGGCTTCCTTCTTCGCGGCGGTCTTGCACTCCTCGGTGATCTTGTCGACGTGCTTGGCCTTGTCGCCGCACAGCTTCGCGAGTTGCATGCAGCGGTTGTCGTCAGCCGCGGCCGGTGCAGGCGGCGAGGTCTTCGCTTCGGGCTTGTCGTCCTTGCTACCGCAGCCGATCGCCATCCAGAGGGCAACCGGGATCCAGGTCCGAAATGCCATGGATCTGGTGTACCTGAAGTTGTCGACCGCCCCTGCTCGAACAGCCAGGTTTCGTGTCGACGCGATCGTCCCCAGGCTGGCCACGCCATGCGTGCTTTCCTGGTCGTCGTCTTCGTTTTCGGTTCCGCGGGCGCCGCGGCCAAACCCGTCACGCAGCGTCCGGTCGAGGTGCCGACCGTCGCCGGCTCCGGCTACGACTCGCTCGACGTCAATCGGCTCTCGTTGGTCGCGACGCGAGGCTCGATCATCATCGATGGCCAGCCGATCACGCGAACCAGCGCGCACGAGCTCGTGATCCCGCAGCTCAAGCAGGTGCTCGATCAGCGGCTCGAGGCAGGCACGAAGCCCGAGCTGACGATGTTCCTCGACAAGGCGACGCCGTATCGCTCGCTGATCGAGATCGTGTTCACCGCGCGCGAGGCTGGCATCAAGGAGTTCTATCTCGCGACGCAGACCACCCGTGGTGCGGTCGCGGCGCGGCTGACGATGCCGAGGAATGACGAGCTCGCCGATGCGGCGACGCCCGGGATGATGGTCTCGGTGCTCGAGCACGAGATCCTGATCTGGTCGCGCTCGGGGCTCGAAGGCTCGCTCGCCAAGCCGAAACACGCGATCCGGATCGGTCCCGATGCGCTGCACCAGCTGACCTCGGCGCTCTCGAGCATCGCGCAGCGCTGGTGGCCGGCGGATCGCCATGACCCGTCGCGCGTGATCGCGCTCCAGGCCGACGCCAACGTGCCGGCGCAGACGATCGCGCACGTGATCGGCGCGGTGCGAGCCACCGCCGACGGCCGCCCGCTGTTTCCGTCCGTCGCGCTGTCGAGCGTCTAACGCGTTCGGTGCTGTCGGGGTCAGGCCCCTACTTCTTCTTCGGGAGATCGCGGCGGCCGATCTGGAGCGCCTTGCCGTCCATGAAGTAGGCGATGCCGGTCCGCTTGGGGTCCCACGGCAGCACGATCGAATCGACGTCGCGCGCGGGCTCTTCGTTCCAGTTGCCTGCGGTGAATCCCACGGCCGGCTTTGGTTCGAGCCACAGCTCGGGGCCCTTCTTGCCCTTCGCGATCTTCCACGTCGCCTCGAGCACGTT
>JACCYD010000211.1 GCA_013696695.1 Deltaproteobacteria bacterium
TGGCACCTCAGCTTCGCGAGGTCCGACTCAAGGGCTCCGGTGGCGACGACGACAACACGCCGACCAGGCTCGGCACCATCGTCGCCCCGCACCTCGAAACGTTCGTTCACATCTCGAGCGGCCTCGACAAATCCGTGCCGATCGACATCGGCAAGGCTTCGCTACCCGAGCTCCGGCGCCTCGAGCTCTACATCGGTCAGGAAGACTACGGCAACACCTGCAAGGTGAAGTCGTTCGCCGGCATCCTCGAGGGCGCGGGTCTCCCGCGGCTCGAGCACCTCGGCATCGTCAACTCCGAGTGGGAGAAGGAGCTGATCGTCGCGCTCGCGAAGTCGCCACTCGTGAAGCGCCTCAAGACGCTCGACCTCTCGAAGGGAATTCTGTTCCGCGAAGGTGCTGCTGCGTTGCTCGAGCACGCCGCAGCGTTCCGCCACCTCGAGCTGCTCGACGTCTCCGACAACTACCTCGAAGCGGCGGAGTGCAAGGCGATCAAGAAGGCGATCCCGCGTGCGCATGTCGACGATCAGAAAGAGGTCGAGGACTGGGATGGCGATCACGCGTATCGCTACGTCACGGTGGGCGAATAATCGAGACTTGCGACCGGCAGCTCGGTGTCACGAACGTAAGCCCGACCACGCCGGCAACACGCGACTGATCGCAGCCGAAAAGAACGCGGCTTCAGCGATCGATTTGGAGTTTCACCGGGGGCGCGCGTGCTACTTCGCCGCCACCTATGCAGTTGCTTCGCTTCGTTGCCATCTCTGGTTTCCTCGTCGCGTGCGGCCCCTCGAAGTCGGACGACAAGGGTGTCGTCGACGACTCGCAGCCGCCCTCGATCCCGACCGGTCTCGGCAAGGCCGACGGCTCGTCCAAGCTCGTCGCCGTCAACGTCCAGTCGCCGCACCCGTATGCCAACAACCTCGACCGCACGTTCTCGGTGTCGCTCGCGAACCTGCCGCCGTGCGCGCAGCAGGCACGCCTGCACTTTCGCGTGCTGCGCACCGAAGCTGACTTCGACTTCGTGACCGTGGAGCCGGCCGGCGCGCCCGCGCAGACCTTCGATGGCGATCGCGATGACACGTGGACCGATTTCTTCCCGATCAACGGGACCAGCGTCACCGTGCGCCTCGAGAGCGATTTCTCGATCACGCGCCACGGCTTCGAGATCGATCAGATCGAGTGGGAAGGACTCGCCGAAGGCTGCCCGCTCGTGAAGTTCCCGCCGTGTGCCGACGATGCGGTCGACACGGCCGCCATCCCCGGCACCTGCGAGTGCCCGGCGATCCCACTGTGCGCCGCGCTCGAAGAGGTCGAGGTTCGCCTCCACACCGCCCGCGGCTTCAACAACCGACAGAAGCACACGATCGGCGCTCGCGCGTTCGAGACCCATCCCGGTCCGGCCGACGGTCCGCTGACCACCGAGTGGGGCACGGTCGATCTGACGCGGCTGCGCGCGATGGTTCGCCGCGCCGCGGAGAAGGGCCTGCTCGGCAGCGGTGGCTACGACAACGTCGTCCCGGCCGGCATTCGCCGCGACGTGCTCCAGATCAAGGCCGGAGCCTTCGACGTCACGTTCGTCGCCGGTGAAGGCCTGCACACCGCGGACGTCGCTGCCGTCATCAACGAGTTCGAGGCGCTGTTCACCTGTGGTGGCGGCGGTCTGACCTGCGGCGACGGCTTCGAGTGCGAACAGGGTGCTTGCATCGTGGTCGAGAGCTGCATCTGCCCGGCGATCTTCGATCCGGTGTGCGGCAGCCTCGGCCAGACGTTCTCGAACGCGTGCTCGGCAGGCTGCGCGCAAGCCGAAGTGATTCACGCGGGGGAGTGCGGCATCGCGGGCGATCCGTGCGGCGGCTTCGTCGGCGCGGCGTGCTCGGGCGACCGCAAGTGCCGCTACGGCGAGAGCCAGTTCGAGCCGCCGGTCAACGTCGCCGATGCCGGTGGCACGTGCGTCGAGCCGAGCTACTGCGATGCGCCCGCTGATTGCAGCGGTCTGCCGCACGTCGCGGTGCCGGGCGCGTGGGCCTGCAATCAGAACACGTGTGCGTGGCAAGCGGGTCTCGCCTGGAAGGCGGTCGTCGACGGCCGCTTCGAGACCGCGCATCCGTACGCGAACAGCACCAGCGTGTGGAAGGAAGTGTTCCTGCCGAGCGGCGCGCAGGCACTCCGCCTGCTCGCGCCGAGCTTCGCGCTCGAGGCGAACTACGACTTCCTCGAGGTCTGGACGTGGAACGGTGCATGGCAGCGGGTCGCGCGGTTCACCGGTAGCGCTGGCCCGGCGGCGACGACGGAGTTCGCGGGCCGCTATCACTACCTCCGGTTCGTGTCGGACAGCTCGGTGACGAAGCAGGGCTTCCGCCTCGACGCCGAGTGGCGCTAACGCCGGATCCACTTCAGCTGAGAGCTACTGATTCTCGTCGGGCGTCAGCAGCCGGATTCCGGAACCGTCCGCGGTCTTCGGATCCGGTTTCGGTGGCCCCGGGCCACCGGCGAGCACGATGTACATCACCGGAACCGCGATCCCCGCACCGACGAGGATCGTGCCGCGCCACTTGATGCCGAGCTTGCCCTTGATCATGAACAGGCCGCTGATCGCGAGGTAGAGCAGCAGCAGCGCGTAGACGTCGGAGATGTACTTCCACGCCTGCTTGCCGCGCGTCGCGTGTAGCCACACCGCGACGCGAAAGAAGAAGCGATCGTCGCGCTGCTGGATCGTCACGGTGTCGCCGATCGCGGTGACCATCGAGCCGTCCTCGTAGGTCAGCCGCACTTCGTCACCGGCGCGCAGCACTTCGGCGGGCTTGCCGATGCCCGCAGCCGCGGTCACCAGCGCGACGGCGGCATCGTCGGTGGCATCGTCGGCGACCGGCGCGATCTTGACGACGCGCTCGGTGGCGTTGAAGCTCGGATCCCAGTCGTCGATGTGATTCATCGCGATGCCGGACACCGCGTAAATGACGGTGAAGCCGATCGCGAGGTAGCCGAGGTCGCGGTGGATCGCCCGGAGCCAGGCGCGCCAGCGTTTCTTGAAGAGGGAGGGGCTCGAGGATGTGCTTGAGGATGTCGGTTTCTCGTCGGTCGAAACCGCACTCTCAGCCATAGCGTTCCTCTTTCCACGGATCGGCGTGGTTGTGATAACCGCGCACTTCCCAGAATCCGGGACGATCATCCTTCACGAACCGCAGCCCGGTGAGCCACTTCGACGACTTCCAGAAGTAGAGATCCGGGATCAAGCCGCGCACCGGTGCGCCGTGCTCGATCGCGAACGGCTTGCCGTTGACGCGATACGCGACCAGCGCGTTGTCAGCGAACGCTTCCTTGAGCGGCACGTTCGCGGTGAACCCGCCGTGCGCCTCGACGATGACGTGGCGCGCTTCGCTCTTGATGCCCGCGAGCTCGGCGAGCGCTTTGATCTGCACTCCTTTCCACATGCCGCGCAACATCGACCATCCGGTGACGCAGTGAACGTCGGCTTCCTTGGTCACGGTGGGCAGCTTGAGCAGGCCGGTGTAATCGACCTCGAACGGCTTGCTCACCGCGCCATAGACCTTGAGGCGGAACGACTTCACATCGCCGGGACCTTCGTCGCCGCCCATCGGGCGAAGGAACTCGAGCACGCGCTGACCGGGAGGCAGCCGAGGCCGGCCATCGGGGCGCGTCTCGGCGCGTGCCGCACGCGTCAGATCGTCGGCGGCGAGCCGGAGCAACGAGCCACCGGCTGCCATCACGGCGGTACCGATCGCAGCCGACTTGATGAACTGGCGGCGATCCCACTGCTTCTGCAGCTCGGGATATCGATCGAGGTCGGGCGTATCGCTCATCCGTGCTCCTCAGCATGACGCGGGTGCGTGGGCTTGGATACGCGTTGCATCTCTACCCGTTACGAGCAACCACACGGAGCGGACTAACTGGCTGGAATCACGAGCGGCCGTAGACCGGCACGAGGGCGCCGCCGGTGGCGGTATTTTCAGGAGACGCGAGGAACAGGATCGACTGGGCAATCGCCGCGGGCGTGGCCCAGCTCGCGAAGTCGGCGCCGGGCATCGCTGCGCGGTTGGCCGCCGTATCGATGATGCCGGGCAGCACCGCGTTGACGAGGATGCCGTCGGTGACCACCTCGGCGGCGATCGATTGCGTGAAGCCGGTGATGCCGGCCTTCGCCGCGACGTACGCCGACATGCCCGGCGGCGTGGTGAGCGCGGCACGCGCCGCGACGTTGACGATGCGACCGCCTCCGGCCTTCTGCATCACTCGCACGGCTTCGCGACACGCCAGGAAGCAGGTCACCACGTTGGTGCGCCACTGCTGCTCGAATTGCTCCAGCGTGGTGGACGTCAGCGAGCCCATCGCGAAGCCGCCGACGACGTGGATCGACGCCCACAGCGATGGCAGCGCCGCGTAGTACGCAGCGACCGCGGCTTCATCGTCGAATCGCACCTCGCGTGGCGGGACGAGGACGTTGGCGCCTCGTGCGGTGAACGCTGCGACGACGGCCTCACCGAGACCGCCGCGACCTCCGGTGACAACAACAGTCCGGCCCTTCATGACCGGAGCATCGCACTAAAGGCTAGAGGATGATGTTTCCGCAGGCCGTCTGGAACGTGTTCAGGATGTTCTGCAATCCGATCGTCAGATCGCCGGCGCAGATCGACGAGAACGTCGCTTGCGTGGTGCCGTTGCCGTTCGCCAGCTCGACGAACTCCTTGAGTCGCACCGCATCGACCGCGTCGCCGAAGTTCGACGAGCAGTTGCCATCACCGGCGATCACGCCTGCTGCCCACTTGGTGCGGTTGCCCTTGAGCGCATCGAAGAACTGCACCTGATCAGCCGGGTTCCAGTTCGGAGCCGGCTCGCCGCCGGTGGTGCCGATCACCCAGTTGTTGGTGTCGTTCGATGCGTCGTTCTCGTCGGTCAGATAGATCACGCCGAGCAGTGCGTCGTCGTCGCGAAGGAAGCCCGCGTTGGTGCCGTCCATCATTCGCTCCGACAGCGCCCACTTCGACATCAACAGCGGCATCTCGAAACCGGGACCCGACGTGCCGACGTTCGCGCGACACGCGAGCGTGGTGCCCATGTTGGCGTCGCTCGGCTCGAGGAACTTCTTCGTCATGCCGCAGTTGGTCTTGAACGCGCCGTTGTCGCCGTCTTCGTGCTGCGGCAGCGACTGACCACCGAAGTTGATCGTGTAGTCC
>JACCYD010000212.1 GCA_013696695.1 Deltaproteobacteria bacterium
CGCGAGCTTCATCGCATCGGCCGCGAGCAACAGGCCATCCCACGCGAAGCCGCCGAGCGCGACGATCGCGCGAACGTTGGTCAGCAGCGCGAGCTCGCGCACGAGGAACTTCACGCAGCGATCGCGCTCGGTCGTGGACGGCGCGTTATCCGGCGGCGCGCACCGCACGACGACCGAGACGTAGGCGTCAGTCAACGCGAGCCCGTCGTCGCGACCGATCGAGGCGGCCTGATTCGCGTAGCCCGCGCGACGCAGCGCTCCGTACAGCCAATCCCCCGAGCGATCGCCAGTGAACACGCGGCCGGTGCGATTGCCGCCGTGAGCCGCCGGTGCGAGCCCGAGCACGAACAGCCGCGCGTTCGGATCGCCGAACCCGGTGATCGGCTTTCCCCAGTACGTCTCGCCGAGGTGACGCTTCGGCGGATCGTCTGCGGCGCGTGTACAGCACTTCACCAGTCGCTTGCACCTGCGACAGCCGATGATGTCTTCGTTCAGCAGCGCGAGCGTCACTTCTTGAACATCAGGTCAGCGATTGGCAGCACCTCGCCCATCAGCGTCGCGAGCAGGACCTCTTCGAGCTCGTCGTCGGTGAACACCGACAACCGTACGCCGCGCCCGTCGGGGAGCCGCCAGCCGACCATGAACTGCCACTTGTAGACCTTGCCGAGCGGGTGCTGCGCGCGGCGCTCGTAGCCGATCTTGTAATCGCCGACCGTCAGCTGCTTCAGCTTGCCGAGGCGCTTCTTGGAATCCTCCTCGGACTCGGCGACAGCGTCGATCGACAGGTCGTAGTTGTACCTGGCGAGCTTCGACCCGGTCGCGAGCTTGGTCTTGAGGTCCTTGCCAAGCGATAGCGCGTCCTTGCCGAGGCCCTCGGCCCGCCGCGCGACCTCGTCGCCGATGTCGCGAGCGTGCTTCTCGATCTCGAGGGACTTCGCCTTGTCGGCGACGTCGCTGCCGACTTCCCTCGCCTTGTCGGCGACATCGCTGCCGACCACCGCGGCCTTGTCGCCGGCTGCCTTCGCCTTGTCGGCCACGTCGCCGCCAACCTCTTTGGCCTTGTCCATGATCCCGCCGAAGCGATCCGACAGGCTGTTGTCGGGCTCGGGCTCCTTCTCGGCCTTGCTACCGCAGGCGAGCACGCAGGTCGTCACCAGCACGGTCATCCACTTCATCCTCCGAATATACCGTGTCGCAGCCGAGAACTCGCGGAGGCGCGACATCCGGCGATGTCTCGCTTACGCGCGACATGCGGCGCTGCGCGCATCGGCGCCGTGTCACGCAGCCTCAGCGCACCTGCGTTTACCGTTCGCCGCGCGACCTCTATCACCGATCACATGTCGCGCTTTCCGATCGTGTGCATCGTGCTCGCAGCTTCCTCCGCCTCTATCGCGCAGTCGACGACGACCGGTGCGATCTCCGGCCGCGTCGTCGACGCCGGTAGCAAGGAACCGCTCGTCGGCTTGACGGTCACGATCCAGAACGAAGCCGGCGGCGATCCGCAGACCACGTTCACCGATTCCGACGGCGGCTACAAGATCACCGAGCTCGTCCCCGGTACGTACTCGGTGACCTTCGTCGACGACACCGCCTCGGTGAAGAAGACCGGCATTCGCGTCGGCGCCAACGACAACGTTCCGGTGTTCCAGGCGATGAAGCGCGGCGACGTCATCGTCCTCGAGGGTAAGGCGCCGCAGCTCAAGCTGTCGAAGACCGACCTCAGCATCAAGATCGACAAGGACTTCCTGCTCCACATGCCGCTGACCGGCCGCACGGTGGAATCGGCAGCGGGTACCAAGGCCGGCGTCCACAACGACGGCGTCGGACTCGCGTTCTCGGGCTCGACCGCGCTGGAGAACCGATTTCTCGTCGACGGCATCGACATCACGGGCCTGACGCTCGGCAACGTCGGCACGCCGGTGCTCAACAACTTCGTCGAGGAGATCGAGGTGCTCTCCGGCGGCTACAACGCCGAGTGGGGCCGTGCGATCGGCGGCATCGTCAACATCGTCACCAAGACCGGCACCAACAAGTTTCAGGGCGGCATCTTCGCGACCTACGCGCCCGGCTTCCTCGCCGCCGGGCGCCAGACCACGCCTGCGAACGCGTCGTCGATCGATGTCGTTGGCGACCGCGCGTATTCGGCGGACTTCGGCGTCGAGCTCGGCGGTCCGATCATCAAGGACAGGTTGTGGTTCTACGCCGGCCTCGCACCGCAGTTCGGACGCACCGACTTCACGCGCGTCACGCGCAGCCAGACCGATTGCCGGCAGCTGCTGCCAAACGGCCAGCTCTCCGATTGCGATCCACGGCTGATCACACAGGGCGGCCATGCCGACGCCAACCCCGACGTCGATCCGGTGACCGGCTTCTTCATCACCGACGAGATCGATCGCGACGTGCGCGCGTCGACCTCGCGCGGGCTGTCGTCGATCGCGAAGCTGAACCTCGCGGTGTCCGCGGATCACCAGGCCCAGCTCAGCGCGATCGTGGTGCCCGGGCAGTCGCGGTCGCCCGGCTTGTTCGGCTTGCCGAGCTCCGGCCAGCGGTCGAACAGCCTGACGTGGGACACCGCGGCGCGCTGGACGTCGAAGCTCGACGACGCCAAGCTCGAGCTCGAGGCGGTGCTCGCGTGGCACCACTCGCAGCTGCGCACCGGCGCCCTCGATGCCGCACTCGATGCGCAGCCGCGCCAGGTGCTGCGCAACGGCAACCTCGCGACGTGGTCCGCGCTCGGCGGCGAATCGGCGCTGACCGCCTCCGGGTGCACCGATGGCTTCGGTACCAACGACCGCTTTCCGGCGGTGACCAACTGTCCGATGGAGACCGTGCCCTACGTGATCGGCGGCCCCGGCGCGGTCGCGCACGACTCCGAGGATCGCCGGTCGGCGCGGTTCTCGGTGACGCGCCGCGCGCGCCTCGTCGGCACGCACGAATTCAAGGCAGGCATCGACATCGACGACAACTCGAAGGTCGCGGCTCGCCTGTTCTCGGGTGGCGCGTTCATCGAGAACTTCGTCGGGCCCGGCGTCATCGACGTCACGCGCTGGGTCGCACTCGCGCCGATGACGAATGGGCCAACCACGGATCCTCGCTTCGATCGAACCTGCACGACGCCGTCGACCGACGGCTCGGCGGGCGGCGGCGAGGCGTCGTTCATGTGTGACTACCTGCCCGGCACCGTCGGTGCGCCCGGCACCGAGGTCTCCGGTCAGACGATCGACTGGTCGGTCTACCTGCGTGATTCGTGGCAGCCGGTGTCCAACCTGACGCTCAACGCCGGCGTCCGCTACGAGGAGCAGCGTCTGCGGTACGCGGAGGAGCTGCGCAACAAGGAAGATCCGCTGACCGGCAACCGGCTCGGCAAGACGGCGATGAACCTCGAGAACAACTGGGCGCCGCGCCTCGGCGTGGTGTGGGATCCGACGAAGGTCGGCGAGTCCAAGGTGTGGGCGTCGTACGGCCGGTTCTTCGAGGCGATCCCGATGGACATCAACGACCGCTCGTTCGGCGGCGAGGTGTCGTATCGCCAGACGTTCTCGGGTGGCGGTGGCGCGTGCGGCCCCACCGACGCAGCGATCGGCGGACCGAACGGCGCGGGATGCGTCGATACCACCGCGATGGCCGATGCCCAGCAGCTGATCGGCTCGTCGGGCGTACTCGTCGCGCCGGGCATCAAGGCGCAGTACCTCGACGAGATCGTCACCGGCGCGCAGTTCCAGCTCGCACCGGATCTGATGCTCGGCATCACGTTCCAGAAGCGCTGGCTCGGGCGCGTGATCGAAGACGTCTCGACCGACGGCGCACAGACCTACGTGATCGCGAATCCCGGCGAGTGGTCAGCCGACGAAGAGCGCAAGCTGAACGCGCGGATCATGGCGGCCTCCGATCCGGCGGTGCGCGAGCGGCTCCAGAACGAGCTCGAGCTCTACAAGGGCATCCGCGGCTTCGACAAGCCGGTGCGCGATTACGCCTCGCTCGAGCTCGCGATCAGCAAGCGGCTCTCGAAGGGGCTGTTCGTCCAGGCCTCGTACACGTTCTCGCGCACCGAGGGCAATTTTCCGGGCAGCGTGTCCTACGACAACGGCCAGCTCGATCCGAACATCTCGTCGCAATACGATCTGATCGAGCTGCTCGCGAACCGCCGCGGTCGCCTGCCGCAGGATCGCCCGCACTCGATGAAGGTCGACGCCTACTACACGTTCGATCTCGGCAAGCGCGACCTGATGACGGTCGGCGCCCGCCTTCGCGCAGTGTCCGGCATCCCGCGTAACGCCCTCGGCGCGCACTATCTCTACGGGCCCGACGAGTCGTTCCTGCTGCCACGCGGCCAGTTTGGCCGCACCGAGCTCGAGCACTCTGCCGACATCAAGCTGTCCTACGGCCGGAAGCTATCGCGTGGGATGATGGCCGAGCTGTACGTCGACGTATTCAACCTGATGAACCAGCAGGGCACGTTCGATGTCGATGCGACGTACGCGCCCGCCGTGCGCCGGGCGTTCCCCGGACAGGGCGGCGGCACCTCGAACAATGTGAACCCGATCTCGGGTGGTACCTACTCCGACTTGATCTTCGCGAAGGCAATCGACGGCCAAGGCGTGGAGACCTCGACGCCGACCGCGCGCAACCCGAACTTCCAGCGCACGGCGAGCCGCTACGCACCAGCATCGGCGCAAGTGGGGTTCCGGCTCACGTTCTGATCGCGGCGGGTACGGCGCTTGCTGAGTCCGTGCCCCATGACCGCGATCAAGAACGTCGTTGTACTCGGAGCGAACGGCTCGATGGGCGCAGCTTCGGGCGCACTGTTCGCGCTCGCCGGTCTCCCTGTGGTGTTCCTGGCACGCACCCTCGAGCGTGCCGAAGCCGGACGCGCGAAGGCGCTGCAGCTGTCGAAGGGCAAGCTGCAAGCGTCGGCGATCCGCGTCGGTAGCTACGCCGATCTGCGGCTATGTGCCGATGCCGACCTGGTGCTCGAGGCGGTCTGCGAGGACCCCGCGATCAAGCGCGAGCTGTTCGCGGTCATCGATCGCGTGCGCGGTCCGAGCACGATCGTCGCCAGCGTGACCTCCGGCATCTCGATCGCGAGCCTGTGCGCGGAGCGCAGCCCGGAGTTCCAGGCGAAGTTCCTCGGCGTCCACCTCTTCAACCCGCCGACCAAGATCGTCGGCTGCGAGCTGATCCCACACGCCCACACCGATCCCGGCGTCGTCGCGATCGTTCGCGCGTTCCTCACCTCGCTCGGTCGCGAGGTCGTCGAGACGCGCGACACGCCTGCGTTCGCCGGCAACCGGCTCGGCTTCAAGGTGCTCAACGAGGTCGCGCAGCTCGCCGGGCAACATGGCGTCGCGTTCATGGATCAGCTGGTCGGCTCTCACACCGGCCGCGCGCTGCCGCCGCTCGCGACGATCGATCTGGTCGGCTGGGATGTCCACGCCGCGATCGTCGACAATCTGTTCGAGAAGACGCACGACTTCGCCCACGCGCAGTTCGCGCTGCCGGCGTACATGCGCGAGGGCATCGCGGAGGGCCGGCTCGGGCGCAAGGCGGCGCTCGGCGGGTTCTTCCGCACCGACGGCAAGGGCCCCGACGCGAAGCAGTTCGTGCTGTCGCCGATCACCGGCGACTACGCGCCGCTCTCCGAAGTCGCGGTGCCCGCCCCCGATGTCGTCGTCGCGATGCAGCGCGCGCTCGAGAACGGTAGCCACCCCGGTGCGATGGAAGCGCTCTGCCGCGCGGAGGGCAAGGAAGCCGACCTGCTCCGCAAGATCGTGCTCGGCTACATCTCCTATGGCCTTGGCCTCGTCGGCGAGGTCGTCGAGCGGCCGCGCGACATCGACCGGATCATGAGCTTCGGCTTTTGCTGGGCCCCTCCGGGGATGCTGGTCGATGCGATCGGTCCGGGCCGAACGATCGTGATGCTCGAGCGCGCCAAGCTGCCGGTGCCCGATGCGGTGCTCCAGGCCGCCGTCCACCAGCGGCCGATGTTCGTCGAGCCGATCGACACCACGCGGTTCTTCCCCGCCAAGCGCGCCGTCGCTGCCTGACCCATTGATCGGGGGTCACGCTCTGATCGGGGTCACGCTCTACCCTCGCAACTGCAGATCGCCACTCGTGATCTGCGCGAAAACGTACAAACCCGATCACGACTGGGTTTGTACGTTTCCACGTAGATCGCGAACCGTTTCGACTGGTTGTGGGGGGGAGCGTGACCCCAAACTTCAGCGCACTGGTTGTGGGGGGGAGCGTGACCCCAAACTTCAGCGCGCTTCGAGGGCCAGTGACCAGACCATGTCGGTCTGCACCTTGTCCGCGAAGTACGGATCGTCGGGCGCGGTGTCACCTCGAGTGACCGGCAGGTACTCCAGGGTCCCGAAGCCTGCGCGGCGATGACACGACAGACAGTTCGAGTGAACACCGTCGGGGAAGCGCGCCTCGAGGTACGGATTCATCATCGCGTGCGGCGTGCCATCGCGTTGGTTCGCGCTGAACGTGATGTCGAGCAGGTAGCTGCGCGCCGCACCCTCGAGCGAGGCCGGACGACCGGCGGCATATTGCCCCTCGTCTGGGCGATCGTGCCACCACACGGTCGTCCACACCCAGTCGGGGATCTCCTTCGTCGAGATGTGCATGCCGACCAGGATCACGTAATCGCCGATCGCGAGCGTCGGATCGCGCGCCACGCGCTGTGCTGCGAGCACCTCGTCACGCGAGGTCAGCGTGCGATAGATGAATGCGTCGAGCGGCACGTGGTGGACGCCGTCGATCAGCTCGTCGATCGCGCCCGACGTCGGTTCGTCGGCACCGCT
This sequence comes from Deltaproteobacteria bacterium, assembly GCA_013696695.1. GTDB lineage: Bacteria > Myxococcota_A > Polyangia > Haliangiales > Haliangiaceae > JABFXX01. The sequence continues at coordinate 6,807 of JACCYD010000212.1, forward strand.
CGGATCGACGACGACGTGCCGGCTCCACGTGCGCGTCGGGTTGCCCTCGCGACGCGCCGCCTCGCCATCCCAGATCGGTAGCTCGGTCGCGCGATCGCGATGCACGGGAAACCAGATCGACTTGAGAGTGATCGCGCCGCGCGGAAACTCGGCGACCACCCGATCCGCGTCGCCGCGCAACGTGTCGCGCCGCGCGAGCCGATGATCGGTGACGTGCTTCGCCGCGACCGGATCGAAGATCACCGCGAACATCAGCGGCGCGGTCTCGACCTCCATGAGATCGCCCACCTTGATCGCCTGCAGCTCGCGGAAGATCCGGTCGATCCCACCGAACACCACGTCGGATCTCGGCCAGGTCTCCCAGGAATCTTGAATCCGCCGCCATAGCTTCCAGCCATGCGCACGCATCGCCGCGGTGTCTCCCAGGTCGCGCGCCGCCAGCAGCGTGGCCTGCTCGGGTGGCGAAGGCGCAGGTGCACGGGCCGGCTGACACGCGGCCAGAACCAGTGCAGTCACCCAGCGCACGCTGCATGATACGGGGAATTCCGCCGCTTGCTCGTTCCCGCTCGATCGCCGTCGTGCTCACCCTCGTCGCGGCCGTCTCGGCGTGGCGAATCGCTTTGCTGGCCATGGAGTTCAACTCCGAGCTCGCGCTCCCGGAGCCCGCAGCGGCGCGGACCCCGCCGGCGATCCGAGATCCTCGGACTCCGCGGCTCTCGCACCGCGTGGTCCTGGTGATCGTCGACGGTCTGCGCCTCGACGCCTCGTACCTTCCGGCATTCGACGCGTTGCGCGCGCGGGGTGCCGGCCTCGCCGCGGCGACGCACTATCCGACGTGGTCGCGCCCCGGCTACATCACGCTGCTCACCGGTGTGCCGCCCGAGGCGAGCGGCGTCCGCGTCAACCTGGTGCCTCGTCCGATCCGGCTCGATTCGATCATGAAGCGCGTGACGGCCGCCGGGATGCGCGTCACCACGGCGAGCGATATCGGCATGGTGCCGCCGCTGTTCATCAACGAGGACGTCAACCAACTGAGCAGTCTCGAGCATCCCAAGACGCGCGACCTGGTGACTCCAACCTCCGGCTTGACGTGGCCGTTCGACGAGGTTCGCAAGGCCGACACGATGCAAGAGCTCGAGAAGTCGATCGAGGCCGTGCTCGCGAAGCCCAGCGACCTCGTGATCGTGCTCGCCGGCGATGTCGATCGCGCCGGGCACTCGCGCGGCGGTGCGAGCGCGTTGTACCGGGAAGCCGCGGTGACGTTCGACGGCGCGCTCGGCCGTCTCGTGCCCAAGCTCGACCTGACGCGCCACACGCTGATCGTCACCGCCGATCACGGCCACGT
>JACCYD010000217.1 GCA_013696695.1 Deltaproteobacteria bacterium
TGCGAGGAGTCCGGCAGCTACGACCTGCCCGCGTACATCGATCACCTCGCGCCGCGCATCGGCGATCTGTCGCTTGTCGTCTGCCTCGATTCGGGCTGCGCGAACTACGACCAGCTGTGGTCGACGACGTCGCTGCGCGGCCTCGTGATCGGCAACCTCGAGGTCTCGCTGCTCACCGAGGGCGTGCACTCCGGTGACGGCACCGGCGTGATCGCTGCCAGCGAGCGCGTGATTCGCATCCTGCTGGATCGGATCGACGATTCACACACCGGCGTCGTCAAGCTCCCCGAGCTCGCCGTCCAGATCCCGAAGCAGCGCGTGCTGCAAGCTGGCCGCACCGCCGAGGTGATCGGTGCCGAGGTCTACAGCAAGTTCCCGCTCCAGCCCGGCGTCGAGCCGATCACCAAGGATCACGTCGAGCTGATCCTCAACCGCACCTGGCGCCCCGGCCTCGCGATCACCGGCGCCGATGGGTGGCCGACGATCCAGAACGCCGGCAACGTGCTGCGTCCGGTGACCTCGCTCAAGCTGTCGATCCGGATCCCGCCGCGCGTCGATCCGGCCAAGGCGCAAGCCGCGGTCAAGGCCGCGCTCGAGAAGGATCCACCGTACGGCGCGAAGGTGAGCTTCGTCGGCGGCACCGCGAGCGCCGGCTGGGATGCGCCCGAGATGGCGCCGTGGCTCGACACCGCGCTCGACAACGCGTCGAAGCGTCACTTCGGCAAGCCGGCGATGTACATGGGCGAAGGCGGCACCATCCCGTTCATGTACATGCTCGGCGAGAAGTTCCCGAAGGCGCAGTTCTGCATCACGGGTGTCCTCGGCCCGGGCTCGAACGCGCACGGTCCGAACGAGTTCTTGCATCTGCCGACGGCGAAGAAGCTCACGCTGTGCGTGGCTGACGTCCTCGCCGAGCACGCGAAGCAATAATCACCAGACGACGCAGCGCTTCGCAGCCGGCACCACATCCGAGGAGTCGGACTTGCACGACAACGCGGTGTGGAGCTCGGGCAGGTGCTGAGAACGGGCCGCGGTTCACATCGAGTAATTGACGACGAACGGCTGGTGCGTCGGGTCGACGGCGAACGCGACGGCGCTCAGCAAGAAGTTGTACCAGAAGTGCATCGCGACGCTGGTCGACAGCTTGTGACCGGTTCGTTGATACGCGAGCCCGAGCGAGGTGCCGAGCACGGTGATCACCGGCACCGCGATCGCGATCGTTCCCGGATCGTCGAGAAAGTTGAACGCGTGGATCGCGCCGAAGATCGCGGACGCGGTGATCAAGCCGCCGGTCGGGCCGAACCGTTCCTCGAGCTCGGTCTGGATGACGCCGCGAAACAGCGCTTCCTCGCCGACGCCCACCGATGCGAACAGCCCGGCGTAGAACGCCGAGCCTGCCGCGAAACCGGCGCCGCGCGAGAGCTGGCGGCCGAACACGTTGACCTTCTTGACGTCGAAGATCGTCGGCGTGTTCTCGAGGTCGTCACCTTCGATCGCGTACGACACCGCGATGCCCGCGATCAACGCCGCGGGTACGCCGGCCCACACCCACGGGCTCTTCAACACGCTCGGGCGGAACGGCGCGGACACCAGCTCGCCGAGGTTCTCGCGCGTGATCTTGTACTTGTAGCCGGCGTCGTCTCGCGCGACGCGAGCACTGCGATACGCGTCGAAGATCGAGAAGAACCATAGATTCTGCGCAGTGGTCGCGAGCAGCAGGCCGGTCGGGACCTTCGCCGAATCGGCGGTGCCGTCGAGGCGGATCTCGTGACCACGTAACGAGATCAGCGCACCGCCGAGCAGCGCCGCGGTCGATCCCAGATACGCGCCGCCCTGGGCGGTCTTGCCGAGATAGAAGTGGCCGCAGCCGGGGCACAGCAACGACAACCCCGCCGCGGTGCCCGGTCGCTTGCGCCACACGGCGAGCCGGCCGCGTGCTGCTTCCGCCGTGGCACGAGTCTGCGGATCTGGATCGATGGCCGCCGAGCGTTGCAACGCGGGCTCGAGCCCCGGATCTCGGC
>JACCYD010000253.1 GCA_013696695.1 Deltaproteobacteria bacterium
GTGGTGGCCAGCACGATCGCCGCGAGTGCGTCATCGGACATGCCCGCTGCGAGCCGCGCGATCGTGTTCGCGGTGGCGGGCGCGATGATGACGAGATCCGCGCGATCGGCGAGCGCGATGTGGCCGATGTTTGCTTCCTCGGTGAGCGAGAACAGATTCGTGAACACCGGGCGCCGCGTCAGCGCCTGGAACGTCATCGCGCCGATGAACTCCTGCGCGTGCGCAGTCATCGCGACATCGACGCTGGCGCCGGCCTTGTCGAGCAGTCGCACCAGCTCGGCGGCCTTGTAGGCTGCGATGCCGCCGGAGACACCGACGACGATGTTCGTGCCGGCAAGCGGCTGCGCCGGGTCGCGCGGCGTGCGAGTACGCGGACTGTCCACGCGCTCACTGTAGCCCGAGGCCGTCAGCATCGCGCGCTTCGATAAGTGCTTCGCGATGCACTGCCGGAAGTCAGACCCGGGTGGCGACGTACTTGAGCGCCGTGTAGTCGTCGAGGCCGTGCCGGCTGCCCTCGCGGCCGAAGCCCGAGTGCTTGATGCCGCCGAACGGTGCCTGCGCCGTCGAGACCAGGCCCTCGTTGACGCCGACCATGCCGGTGGCGAGGCCGTCGACGAACCGCTGCTGCCGAGCGGCATCTCGCGTGTACACGTACGCGACGAGGCCGTACTCGGAATCGTTCGCCTGGACGAGTGCATCGGTCTCGTTCGCCGCGGTGCGCAGGGCGACAACCGGCCCGAAGATCTCCTCGCGCCAGATCGCCATCTCGGCGGTGATGCCGTCGAGCACGATCGGCGCGACCAGGCGCGAGGTGCCGGGCTGCGAGCCGTGAACGATCTGCGCGCCCTTCTCGAGTGCGTCGTTGATCAGCCGCCGCAGCTTCGCGACCGCGTTGTCGTCGATCAACGGGCCGAGGTCGACGCCCGGATCGCTACCGCGCCCGACCTTGAGCTTCGAGATCGCGGCGACCAGCTTCTTGGTGAATGGCTGGGCGATCGCGGTGTCGAGCACGAACCGATTCGCGGCGACGCACGACTGCCCCGCGTTGCGGAACTTCGCGATCATCGCGCCCGCGACCGCTGCGTCGAGATCGGCATCCGCGAGCACGACGAACGGCGCGTTGCCGCCGAGCTCGAGCGACACGCGCTTGAGATCGTCGGCGCACTGGCGCAACAGCGTGCGCCCCACCTCGGTGGAGCCGGTGAATCCGACCTTGCGGATCGCAGGCGACGCGATCCAGCGGCCGACGACACTCGAGGGCTCGTCGGTGGGCACGATGTTGATCACGCCCGGCGGGATGCCGACCGCCTCGGCGAGCTCGGCGAGCGCGAGCGCCGACAGCGGCGTCTGCGCGGCGGGCTTGGCGACTGCGGTGCATCCGGCGGCGAGCGCCGCGCCGAGCTTGCGCGTCAGCATCGCGTACGGAAAGTTCCATGGCGTGATCAGCGCGCACGGCCCGACCGGCTCGCGATGCACCATCAGCCGCTGGTTCGTGTTGCTCGCCGGAATCGCCTCGCCGTACGCGCGCTCGGCCTCGCCGGCGAACCACGACAGGAAGCTCGCCGCGTAGCGCACCTCGCCGACCGATTCCGAGAGCGCCTTGCCATTCTCGCGCGTACACAGCGCGGCGAGCCGATCGACATCGGCGATCATGCGTGCGCCGAGTGCGGCCAGGAGCTTGCCGCGCTCGGGAGCCGGCTTCGTCCGCCAGCTCGCGAAGGCGCGGGCCGCGGCCTCGCTCGCGAGATCTGCGAGGGCGCCGTCGCCGGCGGTGACCTCGGCGATCGGTGCATCGTCGAAGGGATCGCGGACGACGAAGCGCCGCGAACCGGGGAGCCACTTGCCGTCGACGTAGGCGTCGGTCGCGAGCTTCACCATTGATCCGACCATGGACGCAGTTCCACGCGCGCGCAACGGCACGCACCCGTGAGATTCCGTTACGCTGCGCCGATCATGCGGCTCCCGCATCTCCCGCTCTACGTGCGCGTCCTGATCGGCGTCGTGCTCGGATCGACGGTTGGCCTGATCTTCGGCACCGGCGAGATCGTGCTCGGCGCCACCACCGAGCACCTGAACCAGCTCGGCATCCTCGTGATCCGGCTGCTCAAGATGCTGGCCGTGCCGCTCGTGCTGTTCGCGATCCTCGACGCGATCGCGCGCACCGAGGTGTCGGGCCGCATGGGCGGTCGCCTGATCGTGATCTGTCTGTTCAACGTGTCGATCGCATTCACGATCGGCCTGATCCTGATGAACACGATCCAGCCCGGCCTCGAGTGGGAAGGCCGGATCTCGGAGATCACCGGCATGCCCGGCCTCGGCGAGATGAAGCAGGCGCCCGCCGGCACCTCGCTGTCGCCGCTCGACAACTTCGCGAAGTGGATCCCCGAGACGGCGGTGCAGCCGTTCGCCGAGAACAACGTGATCGCGGTGGTGCTGTTCGCGATCCTGATCGGCGCCGCGCTCCGCAAGACGATGCGTACGCCCGCAACGGCCGACGCCGGTAACGCCGTCGCGAAGGTCGTCGAGGGCGGTTACCACATGCTGATGCTGATGCTGACGTGGGTGGTCGAGATCGTGCCATTCGCGGTGTTCGGCGTCGTCGCGTTCGTCGTCGGCAAGGCCGGGCTCGATGCGTTCTCGGCGCTGTGGGGCTTCCTGCTCGTGATCCTGCTCGGCTTCACGATCCACGCCGGCGGTTACTACGTGCTGATGGCGTGGATCGTGGGGCGCAAGTCGCCACGCGTCTACCTCGGCAAGGGGGCCAATGCGATCATCACCGGGCTGTCCACCAACTCGAGCCTCGCCACGGTGCCGGTGACGCTCGACTGTCTCGACAAGATGGGCGTCTCGCAGGAATCGGCGCGGCTCTCGGCGTGCATTGGCACCAACCTCAACAACGACGGCATCACGCTCTACGAGGCGATGGCGGCGCTGTTCCTCGCACAAGGCCTCGGTTACGACCTGTCGTTGTCGGCGCAGCTGACGATCGTCGCCGCATCGATGATGGCCGGCATCGGCATCGCGGGCGTTCCCGAGGCGGGGCTGATCGTGCTCCCACTCGTGCTCAGCGCTGCGGGCCTACCCGAGCCGGTCGTCGCCGCGATGATCCCCGTGGTGTTCGTCGTCGACTGGATCCTTGCCCGGTGCCGCACGGTCGTGAACGTGATGTCCGACATGCTGGTCGCGATCCTGCTGGAGCGCTGGCGCCGCAACGACAAACCCGAACAGGCGTAGGCTCGGTCCCGTGAGCCGGCTCGTCCTGATGTTCCTCGCGATCGCCCTCGTCGCAGGCGGTGGCATCTATTACTTCTTCGGCATCCACTCACCGGCGCGCGACAAGCGGATCGCCCAGGAGGAGATCGAGCGCTGGGAGCCGGGGTTCGCCAAGGTCCGCACCTGTTTGATCGGGCCGTCGCCCGCGTCGGCCAAGGCCGCGGAGGCGATCGCGATTCGCGAGCTCGTCGAGAAACCGGACTACAAGAAGTGCACGGCCGCGATCGCCGAGCTGTCGCGCGACGGCGAGGATACCGGCGATTCCCGCATCGAAGGCGCGTGGCGCTCGATCAACAGCACGGCATCGAGCGTCGCTTCGGCATTCGGCGCGCTGTTCATTCCCGGCTCCGACGCCAAGGAGCGCGCGGTCGAGAAGCTCGGAACCGCGTGGGACGCGCTCGAAGAGGCGCATCGCACGCTGCGCGCGGTCGCGGGCATGGAGCCACCTCCGGCGTCCACCGCCGCTGCACTCCGCACCGCAGAGCTGATTCCGCTCAAGACCGGCAGCAAGGCCAAGCTCACCGCGTGGCTGCGCCCGTCGGCCGGCGGCATGGTCGTGCTGGTCGAGCGCGCGTTGCCGACGACCGCGCCGCGCCAGGTCGTGCTCGTCCCGGGCGAGGCGCCGCGGAGCTCGCCGCATCAAGGCGACGTGCGCCCGAGCATCACCGACGATACGTTCGCGGCCGCCGCCGGTGATGGCTCGCTCGAGCTCGGCAAGATCGATGCGAGCGGTGCGCTCGCGGAGCCCGTTCGCAAGACGAAGACCGGCGACGCCAAGAGCGTTCCGCACGTGCTGTTCACGATCGGCGGCACCGCCGATGCGGTCGTCGGCTACATCCCCGATGCCGCTCGCACCGGCGTCCAGGTCTCGCTCGCACGCGTCACCGGCGAAACGTTTGACGCCGGCGTGCCGAACGATGCCGACGACTACGCGTTCGCCGTCGATCCACCCGCGCG
>JACCYD010000262.1 GCA_013696695.1 Deltaproteobacteria bacterium
GCCCGAAATCGAGCAGCCGCACCATCCGGCGCCGGCGCTGCCCGTTGGTCTCTGTCGACAGCATGATGTTGTCGGCCTTGATGTCGCCGTGGACGATGCCGGCGCGATGGATGTGATCGATCGCCTCCGAGATCTGGATGAGCAGGTCACACGCGCGCTTGACCGACATCGGGCCGTGGCCATCGGGGATCAGCGGCTCGCCCTCGACCAGCTCCATCACCATGTACGCGCCGAGCGTCTCGTCCTCGCCGAAGTCGACGATCGAGACGATGTTCGGGTGCGTGATCTCGCTGGCGAGCTTGGCTTCCTGGTTGAACCGCGAGCGCGCCTCGGGGTGAAGCGCGAACGTCGAGTTGATCAGCTTGAGCGCGAAGACTTTTCCGAGCTGGATGTGCTTCGCCCGATATACGCAGCCCATCCCACCTTCACCGAGCTGAGTGGTGATCTCGTAACGCCCGCCGACAGTCTGCATGCCTGGCGGCCAGGGTAGACGATCAGTTCGGCGGCCGAAACATCACCCTGCCACCTTACTATTGCGGCGTCGTCACCCACCACCGCACGATCGGCTCGTCGACGGTCAACCGGAGCGGCATCTCCGATCGGATGACGACGTCCTCGTCGAGCTCCCACGCGTAGATCCGCCCGCGATAGATGCCAAAGTGCGGCGCATCGAGCGTGACCATGCCGGCGCTGCACGTGGTGGACGCGGCGATCATGATCCCGGCATCGTCCTCGAGCTCGACGACGACGCGATGCGGCGCCCCACACACGAGAGGATCCCATGCGGTGACGACGCGCGCCGCTGGCGGCGTATCCGGCACCGGCGCATCGATACACGCGACAAACAGGACCCAGAACACGAGGGACAACGGAATAGGTGAAGCGATCCAGAGTAGGCGTTCCATGCCGCAGCACCCAGGCAACGCGTGTGCCGCGCCAGCTGACTGGAATCACTCGCGCGAGTTGTCCGTGTCCGGCTGGATCCCGGACGCGTCGTCCCGCCCGCGGACGCGACTGGAATAACGAGCTGGCTAACAATATCCTCGCGCGATGTTCCTTCGCCTGTTCGCCTGTGCGCTCGTCGCTTGCTCGTCATCGCCGAAGACCAAGACGACCACGGCCGACGACGCGCCCGAGCGATTCGAGGACCTCGCGGTCCTGGTCTCCACTCACCTGCACCGATTCAGTCCCGCGAGTGCGGTCGAGCTTGGCCTCCACGATCACGATGGCAAGCTCCCCGATCATTCTCCCGCCGGGCTCGACACCGCGGTCGCGCAGCTCGAGAAGGATCGCAAGGCGCTGACCGGCGCCGAGGTCACGACCTCGCTCGAGCGCATGGAGCGCGACGTGCTCCTGCAGGTCGTGCGCGAGGAGCTGTTCAAGCGCGTCGACCAGGACGCCTACCGCACCAATCCGATCGCGTACACGTGGTCGATCAACCTCGACGCGTACATCATCCGCGACTACGCACCGATCGCCCGCCGCGCGCAGGCCGTGATCGACCTCTGCCGCGACCTGCCCGCGTACCTCCAGCAAGCGCGCACGAACTTGAAGCTGCCGATGCCACGAACGTGGATCGACATCGCCCTGCTCCGCACCAAGGGCTTCGCCGAGTTCGCCGACAAGGACATGCGCCAGGAGCTGGCCGGTCAGGCAAACATCGCGGCCGCGCTCGACGCGTGCAAGCAGACGCTGACCGAGCACGCGGCCTGGCTCGAGAAGCAGGCCCCGAGCGGCACCGCGGGGTACGCGCTCGGCAAGGAGCGCTTCCTCAAGATGCTCGCGGAGACCCAGGGCGTCGACATCGACCTCGCTCGCCTCACGGCGATCGCCGAGGAGGATCTGCGCCGCAACATCAAGGCGATCGAGGAGGCCGCGCAGACGATCGCACAGGATCGCAAGCCGCGCGACGTCGTGCTCGAGCAAGCCGACATCAAACCCGAGCCCAACGAGATCCTCGACACCGCGACCCAGCAGACCGAGGCGATGCGGCAGTTCGTCCAGACCAACCGCATCGTCACGATCCCCTCGGGGGACGTCGCGATCGTTCGCGAGTCGCCGCCGTTCCAGCGCTACAACGCCGCCTCGCTCAACGCGCCGGGCCCGTTCGAGGAGGCGCCGCTCGCGGCGTACTACTACATCTCGCCGCCCGATCCGAAGTGGCCGCCCGCCGAGCAGCGCGCGTTCATCATCCCGACCAACGATCTCCTGTTCACCACGATCCACGAGGTGTGGCCCGGCCACTTCCTCCAGAACCTGCACGCCATGAAGAATCCGTCGAAGGTGCTCAAGGCGTTCTCGACGTACACCAACGTCGAAGGCTGGGCGCACTACACGGAAGAGATGATGTTCGACGCGGGCGCCGGCGGGCGCACGGCGCAAGCGCGGATCGGCATGCTCAAGGAAGCCTTGCTGCGCAACGCGCGATTCGTCTCGGCGATCGGGCTGCACACCGGCGGCATGACCGTCGAGCAGGCGGCGAAGCTGTTCGAGGACAAGGGCTTCGTCGATCCCGCGAACGCGCGGCAACAGGCGGTGCGTGGCACCTTCGACCCGATGTACATCTCGTACACGCTCGGCAAGCTGATGATCCGCAAGCTACGCGACGACTGGATGAAGAAGCAGCAAGGCGCCACGCTGCTCGAGTTTCACGACACGTTCCTGTCGTACGGCGCCGCCCCGATCCCGTTGATCCGGCGCGCGATGCTCGACGACGACAACAACGCGCTTTAGGGAGCCTGCGAGCCCGTTGTTCCGTACAGGCGAGCGCTTCGCGAGCCGATAATAAAAGGCGGCTGCAGGGCGGGTGGTGAAGCCGAACGTCCTACAGGCTCCTAACGATGGCTCGCGAGCCAGTCGTCGACGCGCTTGGTCAGCTTGTCGGCGTGCTTCACGAGGTAGGGCGAAAAACCGCCCGGCGCGATGCGCTCGCGATTCGCGGCGGCGTCGGCCCTGGCC
>JACCYD010000326.1 GCA_013696695.1 Deltaproteobacteria bacterium
ATCCAGCGATCGCGTCGAGGAGCCGGCGCGGCGCGTCGAGATCGAGCCCCGCGGTCACGCGGTGATGATCACGGCGGCGGCGGTTCAGGCCGCACCGTGGGAGCCCGGCGATTCACCGGACTTCGCGCTCGTGGGTGGCGGTCAGCCAACCCGTGGCGCGGAAGGCAAGGCGGGTGGAGACTCTCCGCGCGACCGCGGCCACGCGCAGCTCGAGCGCCGCGATCAACCACGCGTCACCCGCGAGCAAGCGATCGAAGCCGCACGCACGGCCGGCATCCTCGGCTCCACCGCCGTACGCGCGGACGGCTTCGCCGCGATCGTCGGCAGCGCCGATCTATCCAGCGGCTTCGACAGTAAGGACGTGCAAGGTCCGCTCTATGGCGGCATCGGGGAGGCCACCGGCACGTTTGGCCTCGGACGCGTGGGATTCGGCGACAGCGCGGGCTGCGGAGGTGCCGGTTGCAACGGTCTGATCGGTGTCGGCCGCTACGGCACGATCAGCAACGGGAAGAGCGTCGGCGACCAGTGGGGCGGCCGGTTCATCGGGGCCTCGGGCGGCCGGCAGCGCACACCGCGAGTCCCGACGGTGACCCTCTGCGGTGGGCCAGCGCCGTGTACGGTCGGCATCGGCGGGCTCGACAAGGCGGTCGTCCGCCGCTACGTCCGTCGCCAGCTGTCGAAGATCGAGTACTGCTTCGTGAAGGAGCTGCTCGGGCAGCCGGAGATCCAGGGCGTCGTCAGCACCGCGTTCTTGATCGCGAGCGATGGCAGCGTGCAGTCGTCCGCGGCAAACGGCGTCAGCGAGGCGGTCTCGACGTGCGTCGCCGACGTGATCAAGAACATCGAGTTTCCGCGCTGGGAAGCAGGCAGCACGCAGGTGCATTACCCGTTCACGTTCCGCAGGCCCAGCCTGTGACCGAGACGTCGATGACCGTGTACCTCGCGGGCGCGATCAACCGCGAGATGCTGCGCTACGGGATGACGGTCGCCGGCGCCGGCGTCTTCGTCCGGTAGGTCGCATCGATGTGCGCCTTGAGATCGAGCAGGTTCTGCTCCATGCGTGCCGTGCCACCGAGCGGCGCGTCGGTATAGAACGTGCCGCCTTCGCAGAGATCTCCCGTCGGATCGACGGGCACGCCCTCGCGCTGCGGCCGACAGCGACCATCGACGTAGACGATGATGAACTTCTGGAACCGGTACTCGAGCGGCTGCTCCGAGAGCATGTAGTTCGCGAACACCGCCGAGAGGTCGACGAGATCCTGCGGATCCTGGCCGTAGCCATGGAAGAAGTAGACGACCGGGTAGCGGTTGTTCTCGTTGCCGGGGGCATCGTAGCCGGGCGGCAGGAACAGGCCGAACGGGCTATCGCGGCCGGTGGTTGCCGAGACGTGCGTCAGATCCTTGATCAGCGTGCCGCCTTCGCGGGTGTCGCTGCGATCGCCGTCGGGCCATTGCTTGTCGAGCCACGCGAACGCGCTGGTGACTCGGTTGATGATCTGGACCGCTGTGCCGACGTGGCGACCGTCGCCCATCGTGATGTTCGAGTCCGTGGCATCGGGATCTCCATAGCGCATGTAGCCGTTGCGCGGCGTGTCCTGCCACGGCACCGTCGTGAAGTCGTATGTCTTCTCGGTGTTGACACGGGCGAGTGGCTGGAAGCCCTCGTACATGCCGAAGTCCATGCCGAGCACGCCCGACAGCTGACCGGCGGTGGCGTTGACCGAGACCGAGTTGTTGAGGAAGTCGCGAATGCCGGCGTCGAACCAGAACCGCATGTGCGCGCGATCGGTCTCCGACAGCGCCGAGATGCGAGTGACCGCGTCGTGCTCGTACCAGTTCTTCACGTTCGGCGAGAGCGTCCACACGCCGTCGCCTTCACCGAAGTCGTAACAGGCGGCGATCGGGCCGCCCGGGTCGTCACCGACCTGGCAGGTGCCACCGACGCCATCGAGACCGACGTCCTCGAACGGCTCGCCGGTGTCGAAGTCGTCGTTGCGCTCGGTGCCGCGCGGATTGCGCTGCCAGTGGAAGTTGTCCTTGCTCGGATCGGGGTTGGTCACCGCGTCGTAGCCGGGCTCGTCGACATCCGCGAGACCGTCGACGCCGACGTCCTCGTAGGGCTCGAACGCATTGGTGACCACCGGCTCACCGGCATCGCGGACGCCATTGTTGTTGAGATCGACCGCGAGCAGCAGCTCGGCGGGATCCATGCGCAGCTTCGTCGGATCGAACACGCCGAGGCCGAGGCCCTCGCGGGTGTCGCCGCCGTCGCAGAACGTGATCACCGGATCGAGCCCCTCGGGGTTGAACTCGCGATCGAAGAAGTCGGCGAGCTTCACCGAGCCCGAGCCATCCGGGTTGCAGCGGACGGCCGCATCCTTGGACATCTCGGAGAAGTCGACGCCCGTTGGCGCGTAGGCGTTCGCAGGGTTGTAGAGCGCCGGGTTCGACATCGCGCGCGCCATGTCGCGCACGCCCTTCAGGTAGAGGCTGCGCTGCAGCGTCAGGCCGACGCCATCGCCATCCTGGAACAACTGGTGCTCGAAGTCGGACTCGATCTCGAGCTCGTCCGGCTTGTAGGTGGTGGCCGGGCACAACGTGCCGATGTTGCCGCGACCGGCGGCTTGATCCGCCGCGGTGCAGAACCCGCCGAACGTGTAGCGCTGCACCATCGACAGCGTGTAGCGCATCGACGGGCCGGGCTCGCCGCCGAGATCGGCGACGGCATCGAACATCTCGGGATGGCGGGTCGCGAGCGACATCGCCGCGTTGCCGCCCATCGAGATGCCGATGGTGGCGTTCCAGCCGAAATTCTCGGTGACCGGCTGGCCGGCGCTCTCGGCGACCACCGCCTGATACGTGGTGAGCTCGCCGGCGCGGAAGGTGATCCGCGAGGCGAAGGCGTCGTCGTCGACGATGGCGCGGTTGGTGACCAGCGGGAAGAACGGCTCGGCTTGACCGGCGCGCTTGGCGACGATCCGGACGTGGCGACGGCCAGCACCCTCGGGGAGGCGGGCGGCCTTGTAGGGCAGCGTCAGCTCGAACGCGCGATCCGACCAGGTGCCTTCGTTCCCGAAGCTCACGGCGGGGCCGAGCGCCTTGAAGCCGGCGGGCGCGATGTCCTCGGCGCACGCGATCGTGACCTCGCCGCCGGGCACCGTCGTGGTGGCCTGGGCGGTGATCGAGGCACCATCGAGATCCGCACCCCCGGACTCGACGACGACGGATCCGCCCGCGGACAGCGCCCCGGAGGTGCCATCCGCACAGGTGATCTCGAGGCTCGGATCATCGCCTCCGCAGCCAGCGCAGAGGGCGACCGAAACGGCGAACAAACGCATCCCCAGCATGTGGGCGGCAGCGTACACACGGCCGCCGGAATTGCATCTGATTTCGACGGTGGCGTGACCCTGTCGGCGGGTCGCGGCGCAGCCGCGTAATCTTCTGGCGCAGCCGCCAAAAACTCGCGGTCGAACATGGCGATCCGTACCTTCAAGGCCGGTTGTCCAGGGTCGCCGATACGCATGTTCCGCCCGCGCTTCGGCGTTGGGGGCTTCGCCTCGTGCTCGCGATCGTGGTCGCGGTCGCCATCGGCTACTTGCCGGGCGAGATCCTGCGTCGCGATCCGCGGAGCGCGAAGCTCGAGGGCCAGCTCCAGGAGCTCGACGTCGAATCGCGCGAGCTGTCCGAGCGCAACGCGACGCTCGCGCGCCAGATCAAGGCACTGAAGTCCGACGTGCGCGCCGTCGAGGATCGCGCGCGCTCCGATCTCGGCATGGTCTACCCCGACGAGATCGTGATCCGCGTGCTGGGAGTGAAGCGATGAAGGGTGGAGGACGATGAGCGCGCGCCGCTTGCGGTCAGTGCGTCGCGCGCTGCGCCGTGCGATCAAGGTCTCGATCGGCGCGGCAGCAGGCGTGATCGCGTGCGCCGTGGTCGCGGTTGGTGGCGTCGATGGCGCGGCGCTGCTGTCGAAGCATCCGAACCTCGGAATGTCGGTCGTCGCGGTCGCGATCGCGGTCCTCACCGTCACCGCGATCATCCGCCGCATCCAGTTCGTCGCACCATCGGCACGCGCGCAACGCGTGTCGATGTGGATCGCCGCGGCCGATGACCTCGCGGATCTCGAGCTCGTGCTGTCGCTGACGGCAGCGTGTCACCTGATCATCGCGGTGACC
>JACCYD010000329.1 GCA_013696695.1 Deltaproteobacteria bacterium
AGGCACCGCCGAGCGCGACCCGGTCGCCGAGCTTCGCCTGCTTGGCGCCGAGCGCGACCCGGATGCCGAGGGAGCCATTGCCCTCGGTGTCATCGATCAGCCAGACGTAGGCGGATGCGATGAGCTCGGGCTTGGCCGTCGGGGCGACGGCGCTTCCACTGCCGCTTCCGGCGGCGGCCGGGGGGGCGAGAATCATGACGGGCGGTCCGATCCGGCCGTAGGCCACGCCGTGTTGATCGCGACGGCCAAGCAGCTGTGCGCGATCGATCACCGCTTGCCACGCGGGAATCGCGCCGAGCTCCGCGATCAGCTTGCCCGGATCGGCAGGCTCGGGCTCTTCGTGTTTCGGCGCGTCCTCGCGAGACACGTACACGGCATCGGGGTCGAGCGTGACGACCGGGCCACCGTCTCGCGCGTCGGCGCCCGACGCGGATCCGGGATCCGCAGGTTTCGGATCGCGATTGCCCTGACACGCGAGCGCGACCACGAGCACGAGGGCGGCGCGCGTCACCATGCGAGCGTGCCGAGCAGCTTCGCGATCGGGGCGAGCCCGGCGGCATCGATGTCGTCGAATGCACCCACCTCGTAGCTATCGACGTCGAGCACCGCGACGAGGCGGTCGCGCGCCTGGGCACCGTCGCGTGAAAAGATCGGCAGCACGATCTCGCTGCGCGATCCGGCATCGCAGGCGATGTGCCCCGCGAACCGCTCGACGTCGGGGACGATGATCGTGCGGCGCTCCTGCGCAGCGGTGCCGCAAACCCCGCGGCCGAGCGAGATCCGCACGCACGCGACGTTGCCCTGGAACGGGCCGAGCACCAGCTCGCCCTGTTTCATGACATAGAACCCGACCCACGACGTGGCGCGGATGCAGGTGCGAAGTGCGGCGCTCGCGTTGGCGAGGTTCGCGGTCAGATCCGGCTCGCCTTCGAACAGCGACGCGAGCTGCGGGAGGAGCTCGCGATAGCGCGTGCCCTTGTCGACGCCCTGTTCGAACGTCACCGATTCCATCGGTATGTTTTAGCCGGCCGCGAGCGCGCGTGCAGCATTCAGCGCGCGCGGGATCCCGAACGGGCTGACGCGCAGCTGGATGATCAGGAAGTCGTTCTCGGTGGTCAGCCCGGCGACCTGCGTCACCGGCGTCAGCGTTCCGAGGATCGCGCGGACGCGATCGTTCTCGGCAAACTTGGGGTTCTGCATCAAGTCGATGACGATCACGTCGTCGTGCGCTTCGACGAGCACGGCCGGACGCTTCGGCATGAACTTCGCGAGGTTGCCCGGCTTCGACAGATCGAGCGCGCCGCTCTTGATGAGGCCGGCGACCGGCGTGAATGACTCGCCGAGCACCTTCATCGTGACGTCCGACAGCTTCAGCGTCACTTTTGCGGCGGTGTCAGTGATCTCGATGTTGTCGATCCGGATCGAGGCACCCGCGCGAACGGTGGTGCCCATCAGATCGATGGTGGCGCCGAGACCGATCGCGGGCGGGCGCGGCGTGATCGTCACGTCCTGCGGCGCCTTCTTCGACGGTGGCGTGTTCGCGATGAACCAGCGAAGCGCGTCGAGCGGCACCGCGATCCGCATCCCGAGGGCGTGACGCGCCATGCTCAGCATGGTGGTGGGGTTCTTGACCATGAAGCGGCCAGCGGAGCGCAGCGCAGCTCGGAGCGGGAGTGCCATCGAGCGATCCTATAGCGCACGACTCACTCCACGTCGTCGTCGCCTTGGTCAAAACAACACGACGCGCAGTGGTCCGGCGAGCACGGTCCCGGCGACCGGGGTGCCATCGACGATCGTCCCGAACACCAGGCCGGGTCCCGGCAGCGCCACCCGACGGAGTGGATCCCCGGTTCGCGGGTCGAGCACCAGCACATCTCGCAACGCGGGTCCGGATGCGACGACCAGCGGACTCCCGACCGGACCGCGCACCTCGGCGACGACAATCGGGGCGAGCAGCGCGTACTCGTTCCGTGCGCGCAGGCCGCCGGTGCGGTCGTACAGCGTGTACTGCCAGCTATCGCCCAGCGATGCCGGCGGCGCGATCGGCACCCACAGGTTCGGCGCCTCGGGATTGCGGTCGCTCGGCGCCGGTGGCGCGAACGGAGTTGCCCGGATCTGCACGCGGGGTGGCGCGATGCCCGGAATGCCCGGCACCGGCCCACCCGCCGTCTCGCCGGTGACCAGCTCGCCGGTCGCCCGCCACGTCTGCCCGAGTCCGGGCATCGGCGTCACCGCCTGGGTCGCGAGGTCGATGCGATACGCGTCGCCATCGTCGAGCGCGACCAGCACCGCGTCGCCGGAGGCCACGATCGCGGCGACCACGCCGCGCACCTCGAGCGACCACACCGCGAGCATCGACACCTCGGGCAGGCGCGCGACGAGTCGGCCGCGCTCGTAGCTGATGAGCCAGGTGGTCTCGTCATCGGGCACCGGCGTGGTCACGATCGGCACCGCGATCGCGGTAGCGCGCACACGCGCACCATCGTCGCTGACGATCCGGCCGCGGACCTTGCCGGTCGCCGCGTCGAGCACGGTCAATCGATCGGCATCGAACACCAGCACGGCGGAGCCGGCGGAGGCGATGCCGTCGAGGTGATCGGTGGTCCACTCCCAGGCCGCGGCGCCATCGCGCGTCGTCGCGCGCACCGTCGCTTCCGTGCCGCGCGCCGCACACGCGACGATGCCGGCGGCGAGCACGAGCCCGATCGGCGTGCCCTCCCCGCACCCATCGCTGCGTTGCCACAGCCAGGTCTTCTGCGACAGCTCGGCGCGCGCGACCGACGACGACATCGTCGCAGTGGGGAATTGCTCGAGCGCCGCCGCGTACAGCGCGCTCGGCTCGCGCGGATCGATCGCGATCGCGGCCACCGCGTGCTTGCCGGTATCCGGC
>JACCYD010000340.1 GCA_013696695.1 Deltaproteobacteria bacterium
CGATCGGTGCCCTCGACCTGCCCCGTGCGGTGCAAGCCGTCGCGTTCCATCTCTTCGAGCTCGACTTCCGCGAGAAGGATCCGGTGATCCCGCTCGACGCCGCGCTCGCGTCGCTGCTCGGCCACGCTGCGCTCTCGATCGCGCTCGTCATCTATCAAGTGCGCCGCGCTCAGCGCGTCGGGGTCGGGGGTTCCTCGTGAGCGTCGTCGTCGCCGATCGCTGCAGCAAGTGGTACGGCCAGGTGCTCGGCATCTCCGACGTCAGCTGGCGTTTGCAGGGCGGCATCGTCGGCTTGCTCGGCCCGAATGGCGCGGGCAAGTCGACGCTGATCAAGTTGCTCGCGGGTCTGTTGCGTCCCTCGCGCGGCACGCTGACGGTGTTCGGCGAGAATCCGTTCGCGACCGCGGACGTGCGCCGGCGGATCGGCTATGCGCCGGAGCACGAACGCACCTGGGAGGAGCTCACCGCGCTCGAGTTGGTCAGCGTGATGGCCGATCTCGCCGGTGCGCGTACCCCGCGTTCCGCCGCCGAAGCCGCGCTCGCGCAGGTCGGCATGACGAGCGCGATGAATCGTCGGGTGAGCGGCTTCTCGAAGGGCATGCGACAGCGCACCAAGCTCGCGACGGCGATCGCTCACGAGCCGGATCTGTTGCTGCTCGACGAGCCGCTCACCGGCGTCGATCCGTTGGCCCGCGTCGAGATCATTCAAGGGATCCGGACGCTCGCGGCTGCGGGCAAGACGATCGTGGTGTCGAGCCACGTGCTCTACGAGATCGAAGCGTTGACCTCGGAGATCGTCGTCATCCATCGCGGCCAGGTGCTCGCGGAAGGCAACGTCTACGAGATCCGCAAGCTGATCGATCGATACCCGCATCGCATCCGCGTCGAATGCGATCGCCCGCGCGTGCTGGCCGCAGCGCTCGCAGAAGCCGAGCACGTGGCGCGTCTCGAGCTCTCGCGTACCGGACTCATGATCGAGACTCGCGATCCGGATCGCTGTTACGACCAGCTCGCCGAGATCGCGCTCGACCGCGAGGTCGTGATCGCATCGCTGGCCTCGCCCGACAACAACCTCGGCGCGGTGTTCGAGTACTTGACCTCGGAGCGCCGGCGATGAGCCCGACGAGGACCATCGCGGCGGTGGCGCTCCGGCGAATGCTGCGCGGCCGCGCGCTGTGGGTCGGCGCGATCATCTCGACGCTTCCGATCGGCTTCGCGGCCCTGACCAGCGCGGGGCGCGACAGCGGGATCGCCGAGCCCGGCGACGTGTTCGGATTCGTCCAGCTGATGCTGGCCGTGCTGCCCGCGCTGTTCGTCGCGTCGTCGATCGGCGAGGACATCGAGGACCGCACGATCACGTACCTGTGGTCGCGCCCGATCCCGCGGTGGTCGGTGCTGGTCGGCAAGCTGATCGCCACGGTGCCGGTGATCTGGCTGCTATCGATCGCGAGCTGGTGCCTCGCGAGCCTGGCCGGAGGCGGGCAGCCGACGCTCGAGAGCTGTCTTGCCCTCGCGCTCGGCGGTGCGGCGCTCTCGATCATTGCCGCCACGATCGCCACTCTGGCCCCGCGTTACGGCATGGCTCTCACCGTCTGCTACATGCTGTTCTTCGACTTGCCGCTCGGCGTCATGCCGGCGGCGATCAGGTACCTGAGCATCACGCAGCACGACCGCACGATCGCCGACTTGAGTGGCCTCGCGGAGGACTCGGCGAGCAGCGCCGCGATCGGCGTGGTGGTGATCGCCGGGGTGTGGGCCCTGATCGGGCTGTGGCGGATCCGCCGGCTCGAAGCGTAGACTGGGTGGATGGCTGGCCGGCCGAGCACCGACGATTCCGCGACGACCGGCGAGTGGCGCGTCGACGATTGGGAGACCGACCAGAAGACGCGGGATGATCCGGACACGCCGGTCGAGCAGCGCTTCTTGCTGCAGCTGCGCGACAACCCGGAGGACCTTGCGATGCGCATGGTGTTCGCGGACTGGCTCGAAGAACACGACCAGCACGAGAAGGCCGAGGTCGTTCGCCTGCTCGCGGAGCAGCCCGCCGAGGGAACGCCCGCGATGCGCCGGCTCCGCCTCGCGAGCACGACGCTCGACCGCGAGTGGATGGCGATCGTCAGCCGTGCGCCGATCGAGCGCTGCGAGGCTCCGACGTTCCGCTTCCGCTGTCCGAAGTCGTGGGAGGCGCTGACCAGCACCGACGATCCGACCGTGCGGTTCTGCGGTGCGTGCCGGAGCAACGTCTACTTCTGCTCGACCCTGCCCGAGGTTCGCGAACACGCGGAGGCGCTCCGCTGCGTCGCGTTCTCGGCGCGCCTGTCACGCGCGAGCGCGATCGAGGAGTACGACCACGGCGACACCGAGGTGTTGATGGGGGACATCGATCCCGGCTTTGACGAGCCGTAACGGATCAAGCGTCGATCGAAGAGGTCGCGCGCGCCAACACGATCGCGACGCCGGCAAGTGCCAGCGGCATCAGCCACCAGGGCCGCTCGTCGGAAACCACGAGCATGCCGAACGCAGGCGAGGTCACGAACAGATTCCTACGACAGGCCGGATCGGCCCCGAGCAGCCCGCCGTAGATCTGCTCGTCATCGAACCCTGCGAGCAGTGACTCGTAGCCGCCATGATGGAGCTGGGTAGCTCCGGCGGCGGCGGGAGTCGCCACCAGGACACCGACGAGGATCACCGAGCGCATGTGCGAGAAGACACCGACCGGCACCGTCGATTGCACCGGTGGGTCAAATCCTCCAACGATCATGCGTTCGGCGTAGGCTCGCCGCGTGGCAAAGGTCTTGAAGAAGGCGTCGAAACCTACGAAGTCGAAACCGGCAGCCGCAAGATCCGCGAACGCGAAGCTTGCCAAGCCGAAGCCCGCCAAGACCACGCCTGCGAACCGTAAGCCTGCCGATCGGCAGGCCAAGCCCGGCGACTTCGGTCCGCCGAACTGGGGCAACGTGTTCCCCGAGCCGATCCCGCGGAACACGACGTTGCCCGCGGAGGTCGCCGATGCGATCGAGCAGGTGCTGGCGGGCGAAGGCAAGGACGTCAAGTCGGTCGCCGAGCAGGCGCCGATCGACGAGCTGATCGCGATGTTCACCGGCCCGGCGCTGACCTCCGGCGAGCCGTGCTACGACGAGGACAAGATCGCCGCGTTGTCTCTCGGTGAGAAGCGCCAGCAGAAGAAGGTGTACTGGGAGGCCGAGAGCGCGAAGAACCGGCGCGAAGCCGTGCACGTGTGGTTCACCAAGCGGCTGGCGACGACGCCCGCCGGCCGCGCATATCTGATCTCGATCGCGGCGTCCGGCGATCACCATGCCCGACTGCGCGAATTCGCGGCGCACGCGCTGCGCGACGCGCCGCCCGACGCCGCACTCTGGCGCGAGATCGCCAAGCATCTCGATCCGCGCAACTGGCTCGGCGCGCTCGACAGGTACGCCAACATCGTCGGCCATACCTATGCGGTCGGTGCGACCGGTGCGCTGATCAGCGATCCCGCGGATGCGCTCTACCGGTTCAAGCCGCTCCTCGCGCCGAAGGCCGTGACGACCAAGCTCGGCGAGCTGCAGGCCAAGGCGGTGCTGTGGGCGCTCGGTCATCTGTTGCAAGCTGGCAAGGTGGATCCAGCGCCGTACGCCGGCTTCACACCGCTCGTCGTCGATCTGATCGAGGTCGAAGAGGTCGAGCACGCGGCGATGGCTGCGCTCGCTCATCTACCGTTCGAGCCAATCGTCGCCGAGATCGCGGCGCGTGGGCTCGGCCCGTCGCCGACGCAGGTCTCGTACTGGAAAGACGCCAGCGTCGAGCTGATCGCGAGATCCTCGGATCCTCGCTACATCCCGTGGCTCGTCGGGGCGCTCGCGAACAACTGGAGGCACTGGCGGTGCACGTTCGAGGGGCTCGCGAACATCGGCGATCCGATGGGCATCGCGATCATCGAGGCCTGGATGGTCGATAACGCCGCGAGCGATCGCACGGAGGGCGCCGAACCGATCCTCGCCGCCCTGCGCGCGAACGGCGAGCCCACCGAGGCCCAGCGCGTCGAGGCCGCCGGCTACTTCGCGAGCTCGAAGAAGAAGAAGAAACCGAAGAAGTGATCAGCCGCCGAGCAGCTCGAGCAGCAGCATGTTCGCGTTGCGGCCGCGCATGATGCCCGCGATCTCGGCGCGGACGCCGAGCGGATACCTGGGGTCGCGCAGCTGCTTCGCGAGCCAGTGCGGATCGCGATCCTCGACGGCGTGGATCAAGCGATCGAAGGCATGCGGATCGAGCCCGAGAAAGCCGCTGTGGTCCTCGGCGTCGACCCTTCGTTCGAGCACCTGGACGAGCGACGCCTTCGCGGACTCGATGTCCATCTACACCTCGAGGGTGGCGGCGAGATCGTAGTCGCTCGCCTGCGTGACGCGCGCGCGAACCAGCGAGCCCGCAGGCACGCGGCCATCGGCGAGATAGGTGACGCCGTCGATGCCGGGCGCCTGGCCGTACCAGCGGCCTTCCATCAAGTACTCGCTCTCGGACGATTCGCCTTCGACGAGCACGGTGATCTCGTTACCAACCATCGCCTCGTGGCGCGCGCGGCTGATCTTGCGCTGGATCTCCATCAGCGTCTGCTGGCGCTCGGCCATCACGTCCTCGGGTACGCGATTCGGCAGCATCGCCGACGCGGTGCCCGGCTCGATCGAATACGTGAACGCACCGGCGCGATCGAACTTCGACTCCTCGACGAACGCGCACAGCTCCGCGAACTCCTCGGGCGTCTCGCCGGGATGACCGACGATGAACGTCGTGCGAATGACGACGTCGTCGATCTTCGAGCGCAGCGTCTTCATCAGCTCGCGCGTGACGCGGCTCGAGTGGCCGCGCCGCATGCGCTTGAGCATCGGATCGGCGATGTGCTGGAGCGGTACGTCGATGTACTTGACGACCTTCGGCGTGCTCGCGATCGCATCGATCAGATCGTCGTCGAACGCGCTCGGGAACGTGTAGTGGAGGCGGATCCACTCGAGCTCGTCGACCTTGCCGAGCGCGCGCAGTAGCTGCGCGAGCGTGTTCCGCGACTCCGGCGAGCTACCCGCATCCCAGCCGTAACGCGTCAGGTCCTGCGCGATCAGGTTGATCTCGAGCACGCCCTCGGCGGCGAGCCCACGCGCTTCGGCGACGATGTCGTCGATGCCGCGGCTGCGCTGCGGACCGCGCAGCTTCGGGATGATGCAGAACGAGCACGGGCGATCGCAGCCCTCGGCGATCTTGACGTACGCCGAGTGACGCGCCCCGATCCGCACGCGCGGCGCCTCGTGATCATAGATATACGCGGGCGTCTCGGAGACCTGGATCACCGGGAGGGCCTTGCGAGCCTTCGACTTACCCGATGGCAGCTTCGCCACCGGTTGATCACCCTGGGCGAGCGCCTTCGCGAGGGCCTGAAAATCTGCCGAGCCGAGGATCGTATCGATCTCCGGAATGTCCTTCGCGAGGTCGTCGGCGTAGCGCTGCGCGAGGCAGCCGGTGACGACGAGCCTGCGAGGCGAGCTGGTCTTCGACTTCTTGTACGCCGCCATCTCGAGGATGGTGTCGACGGACTCTTCCTTGGCGGCGTCGATGAACGCGCAGGTGTTGACCACGATGACGTCGGCTTCATCCGGCGCGTGCACGAGCGAGTGGCCCGCGGCGGCGACCTGGCCGAGCATCAGCTCGGTATCCACCTGGTTTTTCGGACAGCCGAGCGACACGAAATAGATTCGTTGTGGCTCGACAGTCATCATGGTTGGCCCGCGCGTCATTCGGCGCGGCAGTCTGGTCTGCCGACCGGATGGAGTCAATCGTTTCGCTAAGGTGCCGGATCGACAGGCGCGGATGTGCTGACGCCTCGCATGCGAACGAGGCCGAGCACGACCATGCCGCCGAGCCCGACCAGGCCGCACAGCAGCATGACGTCGCTCTCGCCACACAGCCCGACCAGCGGCGCGAACATGCCCATCGCCGCGCGCCGCACCATCGACTCGACCGACAGCACCGCGGCCCGCTTGCTCGAGTCGGAGATCTCGCGATTGAGCAGCGGCTTGGTGAGCGGCGAGTAGATGCCGTTCGCGGCAGCTTGAACGACCAGCAGCGCGAGCATCCATGGGCCGGATCCCGCACCGGCGAGCCCGACGAAGCTGATCGCGAGCACGCCGAGCAACGTCCACAGCAGCGCGTCGTCGCCGAAGCGGGCGCGCAGCGAATGCGTGCGATACGCGACCAGCGCCGCGATCAAGTAGACACCGGCGAACAGCACACCAATCTCGCCGGTCGCGAGGCCGCGTTCCTCGAGGTACGGCTGGTAGACGTAGATTGTCGCGCGCAGCAGGACGAACACGACGGCGGAGTAGCCAACGATCCACGCGAGCCGGCCGTTGCGCGCCACCACGGCGAGCGCACTCAAGGTCTGGCGCCCGAACGCGGGGAATGTCGCAGATTCGCTGGTACGCGTGGCCGGCCGGTCCTCGCGCATCACGCACGCGACGACCGCGGCGAGCGCCGCGACGGCTGCGGTGACCAGATACGGCAGCGCGAGATCGTAGGATGCCAGCCAGCCACCGCCGGCAAACGCGATCGCGCTGCCGATCAGGTGCCACGCGCTCGCCGCGGATTCGCGCTTGGAATATTCGTGCGCGCGATCGTGCGCCGCGAGCAGATCGTAGAGATAGGCAGAGTCAGCGCCCGAGCACAGCGCGATCGACAGCGCGCCGAGCGCCTCGGCAATCGCGAACGTGGCGAAGTCTCGCGCCTGCAACGCGATCAGGCACGAGCCGATCATCGCGAGCGCGCCGAGCAGCATCGAGCGTCGACGCCCGAAGCGATCGGCGAACACTCCGGTCGGCACCTCGACGAGCACGATGACGGCCGAGTAGATGCCGCCGAGGGCGAGGCGATCGAAGAACGTCAGGCCGCGCTCGGCCTGGAACAGCATGAAGATCGGAATGAACAGGTAGGACGTGGCGAGGAGGCGGAACAGATAGAACGTGAACAGATCGCGCCGCAGCGCGCGGTCCCCGCCCGACACCTGAGCGCGCAGTGCGGCCGGCACGTTCGGGGTCATGTGCGTTCCGCCCAACCCACCGGCCCCAGCAGCAGCAGGATCGCCTCGGCGACCGGAATCTGTTCGGTGTCGCGCTGCTTGCCAGGATCGTCGAGCATGACGAGCAGCGACTTCGCGTAGGTCGTCTGATCGCCGTCGGGGCTGAGCGTCCTCAGCGCGCGAGCGGCGCCGACCCGCAGCGAGCTGACCTCGAGCAGCTTGACGAGCACTGGGCGCGCGGTCTCGTCGCGGTGCTGCGCGAGCGCTTCGGCGGCGAACACGTTGAAGCGAGGATCGGCGAGCAGGCCGCGCAGCTCCTCGGACAGTCCGGACTTGCCGGCATACGCGAGTGCGATCACGGCGCGCGCCTTGTCGTCGGGCTGCGCCGCGGCATCGGCGCGGATCTGCTCGAGCACCTTGAGCGCGCGCGGGTCGCCGAGCCGAGCGAGCCACTCGGCGGTGCCGAGCTTGTGCTGGGGAACCTCGAGGTATTGCGCGAGCGTGTTAACTGCGCGCGTGTCGCCGAGCTGGACGAGCAAGCGCCCGGCGATCAGCTTGTCGTCGCGACGTGGTGCCGCAAGCGCTCCAGCGATCGCATCGAGCCCGCGCTTGTCACCAGCGCGGGCGAGCGCGTATGCGACCTCGAGCCGCCCGGCCTCCTCGAGCTTGTCGCGCTGGAGGGCGACGACGAGCCGATCGATCGCGGCTTGATCTCGGGTGCGAGACAGCGCTGCGGCGGCAACGCGTTGCACGCGCGCCGAATCCTTCGAATCGAGCCAACGCCGCAATACGCCAATCGCCCGCGTCTTGATCTGTTCGTTCGTCGGTGGCGGTGGCGCCGGCACAGCAGCGGGATCGGGTGGTCGCTCGGCCTGCGACCCCGAAGGCCGCATGCCAACCGAGCCCTCCAGCTTCGAGGTCGTGCCGCGTCCGAGGAGCTTGTACGCGAGCACGCCGGCAGCGGCGAGCAGGGCGAGCACGACCAACAGGATCAGCGCGCGCTTGCCACCACTTCGCGCCGGCTCTTCCTCGACATCCGTGCCGGCGCGAACCGCGCCGAACTTCGCCGGCTCGTCGTCGAGCCAATCCTCGGATTGATCGACATTTCTGTTGTCGCGCTTGAGCGTCTCGCGGCTGAGGCGGCGCTTGCCCGGATCGATCACTGCCGCGACGTCACCGAGCTTGGCGGCGGAGAGCTGGGCGGGCTCGTTCGCCAACATCCCACCCTTCGCCGGCTTGATATCCCTGGGCGCGCCGCCGGCCTCCTCGATGATCTTGAGTACCGGGCGCTTCTCGCCCGGCTTCTTGGCCTTGTCGTCGGCCTTCTTGTCGGCCTTCTTGTCGTCGACCTTGCTGTCGACCTTCTTGTCGACCTTCTTGTCGTCGGCCTTGTTGTCGCCGACCTTGTTCTCCGCCTTCTTCTTCTCGATCGGTTTCGGCGTCGGGGTCGGCGAACGCTCGTCCTTCGCGCTGGTCACGACGCCCGAGGCGGGCTCGTACCGGATCTCGATCACGGGACCGCTGTCGGGCGCGACGGCGGCTTTGACGACGCCTTGCGCCGGCGTACCGGTGCGCGCTGGTACGACGTTCGGCATCGACTCGGCGCTGGCGAGGCACTCGGGGCTGCAATACGCGACCACCTTGCCGGCGCGCACCTTGACATTGCGCGCACGCAACGCATCGACGTCCTTGCCACAGGTCGGACACGCGCTCATTCTTGGCCCGCTCGTTTCAGTTGGCCCACTCGTTTCATGGGAACGCCAGCACCGCCTGCTCGCCGTAGCGAGCGATCAGGCCGTCGATCCACCGGAGCATGTTGTCGCGGCGCGCCAGCAACGCCTTGATCTCGACCGGCTTGAGCAGCGGCGCCAGCTTGCTCTCGGGTGGCATCTCGAGCACGCGCTCGATGTCCTCGACGGTCAGCGCGCGCAATTTCTCGACGAGCTTCTTCGGATACATCTGGATCCGCCGCATCGCGAGCACGTTGATCTCGTGGCCGAACAGCGCCTTCGAGAACGACATCGTGTTGTCCATGAAGAACAGCAGCTTCCCGTCGGGCGACATCGCGGTGTTCGAACCGCTCCACCGATCGGAGTTATCGATCAGCAGATCGAACAGCGTCATCGCGGAGATCTGCGCGAACAACGGCCGCAGCTCGGGTGACATCGGCGCGCCGATCTGCATCTGCGAGGTCCAGATGTCGCGACCCTCCTTGAGATCGATGCGATGCTTGCCGATCGCCGCGAGCTTGAGCTCCGGCACCCACCACGAGGCGGTGCCGTGCAGCTTGGTGCCACGTGGCAGCGCTTCTTCGTCGAGCCTGCCCGCGTAATACGCGCGGAATCCCGGGTCGCCGCCCGCGAGCACTTCCTCGATGCTGACCGAGATCTCCTTGGCCGGCGGAACGTGGCCGATGCCGAGCAAGCGATCCACGCGATACGCCGCGATCTCGCGACGCGGATCCGATTGAAAGTGCGTCTGCTCGGGCTTGAACGCCGCGCGCGATCCGTTCGCGAAGTCGAGCCGCAGCGATAACGACGTTCCGCCGTGGTTGGTCTTCATCCTCGTCACGCTGGCGACGCCGATCGGAGCGAGCAGCTCGGCATCCGGGGCGCCGAAAATATTCTCGACGACAGTGCGAATGCGAACCGACAGGTCGCCGGTCGGTAACAGCTCGGGCACCGCGCGCGACGCAGGCAACGACGCCGCGACCGCCTCGCGCGTGGCGAGGTAGTCACTCGCGCGCGCCGCCAGCTGACCGGTGCCCAGCCACACGCCGACCACCGCGCTCGTCGCGACGGCGAGCTCGAGCGCGATGCAGGTCCCGAGTCGCACGCCGAAAAAATAACATGTTCGCGAAAGCCCTCGCAAAAACGAGGGGTGCCGCTTTTACTCCGGGCGCTTTTCTTGGTCCGAGACCAACGTTTCCACGGTGTGAGAGGCGTTCCGATGACGGGCCGTCGGCACGTG
>JACCYD010000354.1 GCA_013696695.1 Deltaproteobacteria bacterium
GACGTGCCCTGGCTGTCACCGCGACCGTCGTCGAGCCATTCCCTCAGCATCTACGTGACGGTGTGAAAGGCGAGATCTGGGGCGGACGCCTGGGATATCCTGGGGTCGTGAAATCACTCGTCGACCGCCTCGCCACGTACGCGGAGTACCACCGCGACAAGCGCAACATCGCGACCCACTTCGTCGGCATCCCGATGATCCTCGTCGGTTCGCAAGCCGCCCTCGCTCGCATCGGCATCGGGCCGCTCAACGCGGCGGTCGCCGCGACGGGTCTGGCCACGCGCTATTACCGCGCGCTCGATCCGAGCTACAGCGCCGCGATGGGCGCGGTGCTCGGAGCCACCTGCGCGCTCGGCACCGCGATCGCCCAGATGCCGTTTCCGTTGTTCGCCGGCACGGCTGCCGGCTTGTTCGTCGGCGGCTGGGCGCTGCAGTTCCTCGGGCACTACTTCGAGGGCAAGAAGCCCGCGTTCCTCGACGACATCAAGGGCCTGCTCGACGGCCCGTTGTTCCTGGTTGCCGAGACCGCCTTCGCGCTCGGGCTATCCCCGAAGCTGCGGGACGAGGTCCTCGACCGCGCGGGTCCGACGCGATGGGGCAAGGTCGCTGCTGCCACCGTGCCCGATCTCGCCTCGGTTCCGGCGTAGCTCCCTCAGTCGGCGAGCATGCGGTTCATCGTCGGCTCGTCGATGATCATCACGCCGAGGGCGGTGGCCTTCGAGAGCTTGCTGGCGCCGACCCCGGCGCCGGTGACCAGATAGTGCGTGTTCGCCGAGACCGATCCGGTGACGTTCGCGCCGGCGGCTTCGAGGATCGATGCGATCGCGGCGCGGTCCTGCGACAGCGTGCCGGTGATCACCACCGTCTTGCCGTCAAAGCCCGCCTCGTTGGTCGGCTTGCGCGCGGCGACCTTCTCCTTGGCCTCGGCGGTGACCGGCTTCTTCGGCCCCTTCGGCTTGCCCGGTAGGCCGATCAACCCGAACAGCACCGTCGAGGTGAGCACGGGGATGCCGAGCTTCTCGGCTTCGGCCTTCTTCGAGCCGGCATCGTCCATCGCGAACACGTAGTCGGTCTTCTTCGAGACCGCGCTCGTGCAGCGCGCGCCGAGACCGACGAGCTTGGCCTCGGCGTCTTTGCGCTCCATCCCCGGCACGGTGCCGGTGATGACGACGGTCTTGCCGGTCACCGAGAGCTTGGTCGAGGCACGCGCCTTGGGCACGGGCGCCTTGGCCGCGGCCTTGACGACCTTCGCGGTGGATTTGGATTTGGTGGGCTTGGTGGGCTTGGCAGTGTTGCTCTTGGCCATGCGTAGGGTCTCCGGGAACCCATCGTAACGCAGGTCAAGGGGCGTCGGAGTCGAGGAACAGATCGTCGTTGTCGTCCTCGTAGGCCAGCTTCTGCGGGCGCACGCAGCTGGCGTCGTAGGTCACCTCGTGGGCAGCCTCGCTGGTGGTCGCGGTCCACGGCACCCCGAGTGACATCGCGCTGCCGCTCGCACTCGCCTCGGTCCACACGCGTTCCGCCCACTCGGCCATCATCTGCGGGTCGTAGATCGTGAAGGGCAGCCGCGACTTCATCGCGCCGGTGAGGCCGGCGATCGGGAACGGCAGGTCCTCGGGGCCCGACCACGCGTCGAGCACCGGCGAGAAGATCCACACCGGCGTGCCGGCGGGTGCGGGCACGTCGACATTTTCAGGCCAAAGATGGGTGCCGTCGGCATCGCGCGCGACGAGGTTGCCGCCGTAGGTGTACTTGCCATCGCCGAGGAAGTCTGCGATGCGGGCGCTGCCGATCATCTGGCTCCGCGCCCACTCCGGCGTGAACAACGAGCGCCGAAGCAGACCACCGACATCGATCACGCCGGCACCCCAGATCGCACAACCCGCACCTTCCATGCGGCGTGCGCGGAACGCGCCGTTGTAGTGCTTGTAGGCTTCGCGACGCGTGTACTCGTCGACGAAGTCCTTGAGGCGAGCACACATCTTCTGGTTCACGACGAACGAGATCTTCGTCAGCTTGCCGGACTTCTCGCGCATCGCGATGTCCGCGATGGTCTCCTCGCGGTCGCCGATGTCGGGCATGTGATCGAGCGCGCCGTCGGTGTCTCGCAGCAGCAGGCCTGCGCCGTCGGTGACGGCCTGCCAGTCATCGCCGGAAACGTTGGTCTGCCCGGTGAGCGGGATGCTGTAGTCGCCGCACTCGAGCTCGAGGTTGACGTGACCGATCGAATGCGCCATCGCGACCGCGCGCTGCTCGACGAGCTCCGCGCCTGCGGTACGGCTGGCTTGCACCGTGCGCAGCAAGTTGTTCGGCGACGACCAGTCGAGCGGTACCGGCGGAGGCAGCGCATAGATGGTGAGCTTGCCCGCGGGCTCGTAGCACTCACCGGGCGGCAGCTCGTCTTCCGGTTCCTCGACGAGGAGAGGTCCGGAATTATCGGGATCGGCACAAGCGGTGAGCGCGAGCAGCGTCAGCGTGAGTCGTCGCATGCACGGCCGTTCATCACGATGCGTGCCACGGCAAACTGCGCGGAATCACCGCCCACGAAGGTGGCGACTCGACGAGCCTGCGGCCGATGCGGCGGTCATCCATAAAATCTGCCATCGCGTCTTCGATCGCGACTTCATTGCATCACCGGCGGCGACACCACGCCGCGGATGGCGATCCGGTGATCACTTCCGCACAGTAGCTCTCGGCTTCTTGTGACGCACGGCGACCATGGTGTCGGCGAGACAGGTCGGGCAATAACGTTCCGGGCCCTGATAGCCGCACGCGCGGCAGCGCCCCGGCGGCGGCCCCGCATCGACCTCGAGCTGCGGCGCGCGCGCTTGCTTCTCGGCGCGCTCCTCCTGCTCGATGCGCGCCGGATCCCCGAAGACACGATTCCACAACCAGACCATCGACATGTTCGCGACCTAGGTAGCCACCGCGACCCGCGGGGTCAGCACTGCTTTCGGGCAGGTCGCGTGGATCGCTGGCTGGTATTTCCGGATACAGTCTGCGCCGGAGGGGCCATGAGAATCGAGTTGATCTCTGTGTCGCTGTTCGTCGCGTCCAGCGCGGCCGCGAGCCCGGACGCCCCCGGCGCCACCCCGGTGCCCCGCGCCTACGTTCACACCGTCCGCCCCGATCCGCTCGCGACCGACGAGCGTTGGGGCGGCGGCATTCGCCTCACCGGGTTGTCGGGCATCGGTGCGCTGCCCGGCGTCAACTTCGGCGGCGAGGTCGCCGGCCTGCTGCGTCGCGACGAGCTGTTCATCGAGCTCGCGATCGGTCGCTGGAAGCCGGAAGAGACG
>JACCYD010000370.1 GCA_013696695.1 Deltaproteobacteria bacterium
GCTTCGGCGACCTCGCGGTCACCGTGCAACCGGTGCGCACCGCAGCGAACCAGGTCTGGATCTTCCACGGCTCGGCGAAGGGCATCGCCACCACGCCCAGCACGAAGCTGTCGCGAGACGGCGCGCGCGCAGGGTTTGGCGACGGAATCGCCTCGGTCGGCGATCTCGACGGCGACAAGCGAGACGATCTCGTCATCGTCTCGCCCTGCGCGCGGTTCGATGTGAAGGCCGGCTCCTGCGTCGGTGGCACCGCGTACGTCTTTGTCGGCAGCGCAAGCGGCCTCAGAGCGCAGCCCGTCGCGACGCTGGCGCCGCCACGCAAGAACTTCTCGGTCGCTGGCAGTGCGCTCTCGACGCTCGGCGATAGCGACGGCGACAAGCACCCCGACTTCGCGTACGGCGCCTATGTCTATCGCGGCGGCAAGGGCGGCATCGTCGACGCGAAGCCGCCTTCGCTCTAGCGCCGGTGCGTTCGCCGAAGGGTCGACGAAGGCTCGGGCTCGGGCTCGGGCTCGGGCTCGGGGTCGCCGCGCTCGTCCTTGGTGATCACCCAGCGTTCGAGCTCGACGATGTAATACGCCGACGCCCACGGTCCCTTGTGCCCGCGCTCACTGCTCTCCCCGGCGAATGCCTTCAGCACCGCGCCGTACTGGTCGAAGCGTGGACCGTCGCGACCGTCGAGCCAGCAGTCGCCCAGATCGCGATCGAATGCAGCCGAGCTGCCCGGAAATCGCGCTTCGATCTCGCCCCACTCCTGCGTGTACCGAGCGATCTTCGCCACCTCGGTCAGCGTAGCCGATCGACAGCGCGGCTGGCAGCGCGTTGATCCAGCAGCTACCCTCGCCCGGTGCCGCGCAGGACGAGAGCTCCGATCGTGCTGGCTCCGGGCGAAGGCCGCGACTACCCGATGGGGCCGCTGCGCGCCGTGTTCAAGGCTGATGGCGCGGAGACGCGCAAGCGGTACGCGATCTCCGAGTGGTGGCTCGAGCCGTACACGCGCGGTCCGGGCACGCACTCGCACGAGGAAGACGACGTGTTCTACGTGCTCGAAGGGACGATGAGCTTCTTCGTCGGTGGCGCGTGGGTCGATGCGCCGGCGGGCTCGCTCGTGATCGCCCCGGCCGGCACACCGCACGACTTCGAGAACCGCACCGCCAAGCGCGCCGGTGCGCTCAACCTCTCCGTGCCCGGAGGCTTCGAGCCAGAGATGCCCGGAATCGCCGAGTGGTTTCGAGCCCGCGCCGCCGCCGATGCGCGCACCGCGAATGCGCCAAGCAAGCCGCCCAAGTCGCGCGCGAAGACAGCGAAGGCGAAGGCGAAGGCGTCGAAGCGCCCCTAGCTCGAATGTTTTGGAGAGTGTTGTAACGGCCAGTGCATCGGCGCGATCAACTCGCGTCGTTCGATCGCGCGGGGCTTGGGTGGCTCGGCGACGTCTGTGGAATCCTTCAACATCATCGGTTCCGCGGAACCGATCGGTTCAGCGGCACGAATCCAGTCGACCGCCAGGTCGGATGCAATGCCGTCGACCTTGGGGGCAGGGGCTAGCTCGGGATCGGCTTGCCGCGACGCTGCACGAGATCCCAGGCGCCTTCACATTCGGCCCCGATCATCTCGTCGTGCAACCGGACGATCAGCCCATGATCGAACGTGCAGTGGCTGGTGCCCGTGAGCAGCGCGCTCTCCTTGCCGACCAGATACTTCGCCGTCCACGAGAACGTCACGGTGCCGTCCTTGACCTTCGGAAGCCCGCGCAGGCCAGGGATGCGCTTGTCGAACCGGCGGTCGAAGTCGTTCAGCATCTGGCGAAACTTGCTGACGATCGCATCGCCGCCCTGCACCTCGCCGGTGAACACCGCGCCGCCATCGATCAGATACGTGGCATCGTCGGCAAACGACCGACGCACCCGGCTCCAATCGTCGGACTTACACGCGCGCTCGAAGCGCAGCGCATAGCGGGCGAACCGGACGAGGTCGAGCATGCAGGCATCTTACTCGTGTTATTCAGGCGCGCCGCGCGGCTGCGAGATCTGCGTGTTCGAATGCGGAGGACATTCGATCGATCTGTTTCTTGGTGAGCCCATGCTTTGCCGCGACAACTCGCCACGTATCGACGGCGGATCCGACCCGGCGAATGATCCGGGTCGCCTCTGCGTCCGACACGTGGAATGACGGCGCGATGCGTCGGACAGTGTCGAGCGATGCGGTCTGATCTGCCTCGTCAAGCGCGAGTGCATGGATGCGCGGTCGAACGTCGATCGGCATCGGATTGAGATCGAACGCAGGGCTCAGATGCCAGCCGCTGGGCGCCATGACGAACCCATGGTTTCGCAAGTGGTCGTCCGTGTTCGAGACCAGGACATTGAATGCGATCCGGCGCCACAGCTGCGCGAGGTCGCGCCGGACATCACCGCCGGATGCACGAAGCGCATCGGCGATCTCGAGATAGCTACGAATCTCGCCGTCTCGAGCGGACAGCGAGGTCAGCGCGGACATGTACGGGATTCGTTGGTCGCCGGTGCGATCGAAGCGCTCGACGATCAGGACCGGTTTTCCCAGGACGTTCGCGAGCCGGCTCGGTGGCACATCGATCTCGGCCTGACGCGCGAGCGCGAGGGTCGTGGCCTCCCACGAGGTGATCGGCCAGTCGTCTTCGCGCGAAGGGAACTTGGCCAGCGCCAAGCGGCCTGTGGTGTCGATGACCGACGCCTTCGGTCGGGCGCCACCCAGCGACGTACCCGGTGCGAGAAGGAGCGCGAGGTCATCGTCGGTTTCGTTGTCGTCGAGGACAGCGGTTGTCGCTCGCAACAGTCGAGGGAGATGGAGGAGTGGCGGGATGCGGCTATCCGCACTGACGAAGCCGGTGGTTCCTGGTTCTCGAAATCGCAGGGCGCCCATTCGAGTGGCATCGGTAACTAGCGCGAGGAAATCGATCGGTCGGAGAGTTCGAGCCGTCCGGCCCTCCTTGCGGGCGCGCGCTTGCTCGGCGCGTCTCAGCAGGGTTTGTCCCCATCGATCTGGCGAGGCGTCCGCGAACACGTTGAACAGCGGACGGTCGGTATGAAACTGACCGGCGCCGAGTGGAAGCTCGGGATCGAGTGCGAAGCCTTCGGTTCGCGGCCAGGTCGGAGTGTACTCGAACGACGCCGTGTCTTTGCCGCCGCGCGATCGACTCCACAGTCGCCCGACCACGATGGTCGCGTTGTCACGGGTCACGCACACTTCGAGCTCGCGATCGGTCACGGAAGCCTCGATCGGGACCGAACTCGTTTCGGAAGTTGTTCGTCCTCGAGCATCGCGCCGAGTCGATCGGCGGCCGGATCGACGAGATCCCCGATCCGATCGACCATGCCGAGCGCGAACATCACCGATGCATAGATCCCCATCGATACGCCCGCATCACCGCGTTCGACACGTGTCAGCGTCTGGCGGCTGATGAACGCCCGCTCCGCCATCACAGCCATCGTGATCCTGCGTCGTCGACGGGCGGCGGAGACATCTGCCCCGAGCTTGGCGAGTGCGCGCCGGACTGGTAACGGAAGCCCAGCGAGCGCAGGGGAAGCCTTCATGACGTCACATAAACTAGACGCAAGGCGACTTAACGTCAACGTTATGCAACCTTACGGCATGAGAATGTCCCTGGAGGAATCAGCGCTTGCGACGCTTCTTGGATCCGCGCGTAGGCATCTGGATCCCGAGGTCGCCGGCATCGAGCTTGCCGAACGCGACCTGATCACCTTTACGCGTGGTGTTGATCGTGGGGTATTCGCCGCGCGACGCCTCGATCAGGCCAGCGCCCTCGAGGGCGCGCATCAGATCCATGACGAGGTTCTCGGGCCAGCCGTGGAGCTTGTTGCGCTCGGGGAGATCGAGGAACCGCGCATCGATATCAGTGCCATTGGCGACTGCCGCGATGCGCTTGCGGCCGAACCGGCCGTGCATGGCGCCGATCAGCGACAACAGATTCTGGATCGCCTTGCGATCGTCATCCGACAGGCCCGTGGGCTTGCCGGACAGGATGGCCTCGCAGTTATCGCAAGCACCGCACTGGCGTTCGCGACTGGCCCAGTCTTGATCGCCGAAGTAATCGAGCACGAATTGCCGGCGACACCGCGGGTAATACGCGAGCTCGATCATCGTGCGCAGCTTGCCGCGCTCGACCTCGGCGCGGCGCTGCAGCGACTCGACATCGAGCGGCGGATACAGCCCGGCCATCGAATCGGTGGGACGCGACGCGGCGAGGCGCTCGCCATCCCGCCGCAACATGCCGTGGCGCTCGAGGATACGGATCGCCGCGCCGATCGTGGCGTTGGAGACGTCGCCGGGCAGGTTGTTCTTTAGCCGCGCCTCGAGCTCGTCATCATAGGGACCGAATTCGCCGAGCTCCGGCCGATCGCGCAGCAACTTCCACATGCCGCGCAGGATCTCCGAGGACGGATACGACGCATCGATCAGGAACTCTTGCAGCTTGATATCGCTGTGGTTGAACAGCAGCACGCAGCGCGTGGGCTTGCCATCGCGCCCACCACGGCCGGCCTCCTGATAATAGGCCTCGGGGCTGCGCGGAATATCGGCGTGGAGGACCAGGCGGATATCGCTCTTGTCGACGCCCATGCCGAACGCATTGGTGGCGACGATGACGTCGAGCTTGCCGGCCATGAACGTGTCCTGCGCGTTCTCTCGCGTATCGTTCTTGAGACCTGCGTGATAGACGCGCACCTTCATGCCGGC
>JACCYD010001101.1 GCA_013696695.1 Deltaproteobacteria bacterium
GTGGGAACGTCGTCCATGGGAACGTCGTCGTGGGGAACGCCGTCCACGGGGGCGTTGTCGGGCGTGCAGCTCGCAACAACGTGGCTCGCAATCTCGGCGCTCGACGCAGCACCCGCGCGCATGACGATGTCGCCGCCGCCCGCCGAAGTGCCGACGATGCCGCCGCCGCGTGCCGTCGCGATGCGTGCGAAGCGCGCGACGCCTGCGCCTGCCGCACCGACCACGGGCCCCTCGCGGATGACGATGTCGCCCGATCCCAGGTGGACCTCATGAGGCCATCGCTGCCGATGTCACCGGAGCCACCAACCATCGATCTCGTGGTCACCGACAAGGTTGGCCGCGTCATCGGAGTCATCGGTGTTGCCGCAGTGGAGGACGCACTCGACGCCTTCGATGCGCTCGACGCGATCGATACGATCGACCTGATCGAGGATGACGACGCGACTCAGACGCCACCTCGTGACCCCTCCCACGTGGAGCCTCGCGCGATCGCGGTGCGACCTCCGGTGGTGAGTCGTTTGGACGTTTCCACGCCGATCGTTCGAGTTTTCGCGAACATGGGACCCCGGAGCGTGACCCCATGACGGACACGCTCGACGTCCCGGTGTCCTTCGGCTCGGCCAAGGCGACGGTCGCTGCGGATGGCGCGATGCGCATCACCGTGCCGACGGACGGCGAGCGCAGCGGCGCGAGCTTGGCGGCGCGGCTACACCGGCCGGGCGTCGTGCGCGATGCCTTGCTCGCGATGGGCGACGTGCTGTCGAGCGACCTCCGACGCAAGGCGACCGACCGCGCGGACTATCTCCAGTATCTGATCCAGCGCGGCAAGGGCGTCGGCAAGGCGGTGTGGGACGCGCAGAAGGAATACCTCGCGCTCCAGTACACCGCGGCTGCGAAGCAGGACGAGCCGCTCGATCCGATCCTCAGCGTCGAGGGCGGAGCGCTGCGCATGGAAGTGATGTCGCGCGACGAGTCGACGTATGCGCAGCTGGTGTTGCGACGGCCAGCGGCGCTCGTCGACGCCGATCATCCAGGCGATCGTGGAACGCACGTCGGGACGACGTTCGTCGATCTCGGTGCCGCGCTCGCGTCGATCGGACGCGTGCGGAGCTATCGCCCGACGACGATCGACTTCGCCCCGACCGAGGCGGTTCCGAAAACGCGGCGCGTGCCCGTGAAGTGGCTGCGCGCGTTCGGTCAGATGCAGGCCGCGTCGTTGCTCGCGGCGGATCGCTTCGAGCTCGCGCCGATCGATCTCTACAACGTGCTGCTGAACCTCCGACTCAAGAAGGCGAAGACTGCACCGCGCGGGTTGCGTTACGAGCTCGTGCCCGGCGAGCGTCCGCGCCTGGTGCTCGAGCCGTGGGATCTCGTGGTGCGCGGCACCGGAGGCGTCTATCGCGGCGCGCAGCCGCGGGTGATCCGTACGTGGGGCCGCAATCGGCTCAACGTGTTGTCGCGCGTGTTGCCGCACGCGAAGAAGCTCGAGGTCGCGATCGCGGGCCCCGGCTTGCCGGCGGTGTACATCGTCGACCTCGGCGATGCGACGCTCGCGCTCGCGCTGTCGGGCTGGACCGACGCCAGCTGGGCGGGCATCGCGACGTTCGATCTGCTCGCGGCCGACGACGATTCAAAGGCGGTCGACGCGGTGGTGAGCGCGCTCGCGACGCCGATGACCGACACCGCGCTCGCGGCGAAGCTCGGCAAGGGCAAGCGGGAGATCCGGCGCACGCTGCTCGCCGGCCTCGCGCAGCTGCGCGTCGGCCACGATCTCGCGACCGGCGAGCTCTACGCGCGGCCACTGACGGCGACGCCCATCGCTCCGTCGCTCCTCAAGTTCGCGAGCCCGCGCGAGGCGGCGGCGCACCGGCTGCTCGCGGAAGGTAACGCTGTCACGCTCACGAAGGTTGCCGATCAAGGCATCGAGGGCCGAGAGATCGAGGGCCAGGTCGTCGACGCCAAGGCGCATCGCACGTTTCATCCCGGCTTCACGATCGATCGCGAGGGCCGCACGGCGTCGGCGACGTGCACGTGCAACGTGTTTCGCCGCAGCGGCGTCAAGGAAGGCCCGTGCGAGCACATGATCGCGCTGCGCGTCGCGTATGCGCGCGCGGCGGCCGCGCTCGAGGAAGCGCGCAACACGCCCGAGGGGCGCGCGCAGATCACCGCCGAGACTCGCGTGCTGCTGAAGCGCACCGAGGCTGGTGCAGAGACGTTTCGGCTGTCGCTCGACGGCCGCAGCGTGACGTCACGGTTCGGGATCGGCGATGCGCTGCGCGTGCAGCGACTGCGCTTCGATTCCGTGGTCGATGCGAGAACCGCGTACTTCGCGCGGCTCGCCGAGCTCGCAACGAAAGGATATCTAGATGCGACCCAGGACTAGTGTTCTGGGTCGTCGCGACCCAGCTTCTTCGGAGAAGGAATCGAATCCGTTAGCCAGCGAGCAATCGCAAGGACGGCGTCGCGCCGTCCGG
>JACCYD010000375.1 GCA_013696695.1 Deltaproteobacteria bacterium
GCCGAGAGCCGAGCCGGCGAAGCCGATGGTGCGGCGTCCGATGGATCGCCGCGCGGGCGCCGTCGCGAAGCCGCCACCGATGGTGATGGCGGAGGCGAAGCTCGTCGACGACGCGAAGCGGCCCGCGAACGGCGCGCGAATGAAGAACGCCGAAGATCGCTGGGGCGGGGAAGACGCGAACGAGAACGCGAAGCAGGTCGCGGGCTGGGCGCCGGTGCGCGTGTTCCCGGTGCCGCGCTACAGCAAGACCTACGACGGTCCGCGGACCGATTTTCGCGAGACCATCTACTGGAACCCGAGCGTGCAGACCGACGGCGCGGGCAACGCCACCGTCGATCTCTACACCTCCGATGCGGTCACCGCGTTTCGCGTCACCGCCGAAGGGTTCGCCGCGAACGGCGCGCCGGCCACCGGGCAGCTCGCGATCCAGAACAAGCTGCCGCTGGTACTCGAGACGCACCTGCCGGTCGAGGTCACCGCGGGTGACAAGATCGATCTGCCGATCACGCTCGCGAACGAGACCGACGAGGCGCTCGACGCCAAGCTGTCGGCGAGCTTCGGCACGGCGTTCAAGATCCTCAAGAATCCCGTCAGCGGTGCGATTCGCATCCCCGCGCAGAGCAAGCAGACCGTGATGTTCCCGCTCGAGGTGCTGTCCAACGGCACGACCACGGTCAACTTGATGCTCGGGGCGCGCGGCCTGAACGACAAGCTCGAGAAGACGATCCGCGTGGTGCCGAAAGGCTTCCCGTACGAAGTCTCGGCGTCGGGATCGGCGAGCAAGGCCAAGCGTGCGCGCCACGAGATCGATCTGACCGGCGCGCTCGCAGGCTCGTTCGAAGCGAAGGTGACGATGTATCCGTCTCCCGTCGCGTCGATGACCGAGGGCATGGCCGGCATGATCCGCGAACCGGGTGGCTGCTTCGAGCAGACCTCGTCGTCGAATTATCCGAACATCATGATCCTGTCTTACCTCCAGTCGGCCGATGCGGCGGATCCGCAGCTGGTCGACAAGACGCATGGCACGCTCGACCGCGGCTACAAGCTGCTGACCGGTTACGAAACCAAGCAGAAGGGCTACGAGTGGTTCGGGCAGACGCCGGGCCACGAGGCGCTCACGGCGTACGGGCTGATGGAGTTCGCCGACATGGCGAAGGTCTACGACGTCGACAAGAAGATGATGGAGCGCACGGCCGAATGGCT
This sequence comes from Deltaproteobacteria bacterium, assembly GCA_013696695.1. GTDB lineage: Bacteria > Myxococcota_A > Polyangia > Haliangiales > Haliangiaceae > JABFXX01. Next base: position 1,204 of record JACCYD010000375.1, read on the forward strand.
GATGTCGCGGCGCGATGGCAAGGGCGGCTTCTCGCGCTCGGCGACCGCGCTCGACAGCTTCGGGCGCGCGAGCGAGGCAACTACGAACGCGTACATCATGTGGGCGCTCGCCGAGGCGAATCGCACACAGGAACACGAGTGGAGCAGGATGATGACGACCGAGCTCGCGGCACAGCGTCAGGTCGGCGAGACCACCAAGGATCCGTACCTGCTCGCACTCGCGACCAGCACGAACCTCCAGGCCAGCCCGAGCGACGGCAAGGCGATGGCGAAGCGGCTCGCAGCGATGCAGGGCAATGACGGTGCGTGGAGCGGCGCGAAAGAATCGATCACGATGTCGGGCGGCGAATCGCTGACGATCGAGACCACCGCGCTCGCGATCCTCGCGCTCGTCAAGGCATCGCCGAACAACGAGTACAGCGCGCAGATCCGCGCCGGCGCCGAGTACCTCAACAAGAAGCGCGGCGGCCACGGCGAGTGGGGCAACACCCAGGCCACGATCCTCGGCCTCAAGGCGCTGACCGCATACAGCGAGGCGTCGAAGCAGATGGCGACCTCCGGCAAGGCCACCGTGTTCGTCAACGGCCAGGCCGTGAAGACGATCGAGTTCGAGAAGGGCCGGCGCGAGGCGCTGGTGTGGAACGACATCGCGGGCACGCTGACCGCGGGCAAGAACGTGATCGAGGTCGAGCTCGAGGGCGAAGCGGTGCTGCCGTATTCGATCGCCGTCGGCTACCGGTCGGCGCGACCCGCGTCGTCACCGGCTGCGAAGGTCGCGCTGACCACGCAGCTCCTGAAGAGCCAGGCGCGGATGGGTGAGGGCGTGACGCTGCGCGCGCACGTCGAGAACACGACCGCCGCCGGAATTCCGATGACGCTCGCGCGGGTCGGCATCCCCGGTGGCATGGTGTTCCAGACCTGGCAGCTCAAGGAGCTGCGAGACAAGGGGCTGATCGACTTCTACGAGACCCGCCCTCGCGAGGTGATCTTGTACTGGCGCAGCATGGCGCCGAACGCGAAGAAGGACGTCGACATCCAGTTGCTGTCGAGCGTGCCGGGCACGTACGAGGCGCCGGCGAGCAGCGCGTACCTCTACTACACCGCAGAGGACAAGACCTGGACCGCGCCGCTGACGATGGCGATCGACAAGCCGTAGCGCGCTTTGCGGCGTTTCAGTAGAGCGCTTTGAGGGCTTCGGAGTCCGAGATGATGACCTTGCGGCCCTCGGTCAGGATCAGCTTCTTGCGCTTGAACGTCGACAGCGTCAGCGACACGGTCTCGCGCGTGGAGCCGATCAAGTTCGCCAGCTCCTGATGCGTGATCTTGAGCGCGACCAGCGTGCCGCGCGCGTCGTCGACGCCGTACTCGCCCGCGAGCTTGACCAGCAGCTCGGCGAGCTTGCTCGACACGTCGCGGAACACGAGGGCTTCGACCTTGTTCTCGAGCTCGCGGCGGCGAACGATCATCAAGCGCGTCATCGCGAGGCCGAGCTGCGGATGCGAGTGGATGAGCTCTTCGTAGTGCACGCGATCGATCTCGGACAGCAGCGCGTTCTCGACGGCCTCCGCCATCTCGGTGCGCGGGCCGCCATCGAGGAGGCAGCTATCTCCGAACAGCTCCGCAGGGCCGTGATAGGCGAGCGTCAATGACTTGCCGTCGCGCGTGACCTTGCTGACCTTGACGCGGCCGCCGTGAACGAAAAACAACGAGCGGCCGGGATCGCCGGGAAGGTAGATGACGTCGCGGCGGCGGGCTTCGCGAAGCTCGACTCGCTCTGCCATTCGCGCGATCGCATCGGGACCGAGATCCGCGAGCAGTGGAACCTTGCGGAGGTACCAGAGGACGCGTTTCGGGTCAGGCACGGGAAAATTGTAGCAAGGCTTTCTGAAGCTCGCGCGGGTGTCTTGCGCATTACCGCTGCGGCGGGATCGTAAGGTCGCGTGCCTGCGTGGCCGAAGTTGCCTGGATTCTTACGGTCTACGGGATCACGAGGTCTGCCGCACCTGACTCCCCGGCGGCTCGAATCACGATGGTGGCGTCGCGCCAGCTCGGGGTGCGCGACATCCGATCGGCGAGCGGCGCGACCACCAGATCCTCGAGCGTCCGGCGCAACGGCCGTGCCCCGAGCTTCGGATCGTGGCCGAGCTCGGCGATCCGCGTGCGCGCCGCTGGCGTCATCTCGATGCGGAGG
>JACCYD010000387.1 GCA_013696695.1 Deltaproteobacteria bacterium
AGCCACACGATGTGGGGACCCGACGGCGCGTCGAACCACTGCGGCGAGTTGCCGATCTCGCGGCCGTCGAGAAACACCCTGCCCTCGCCGGTCACCGAGATCTTGCCCTTGCCTGTCGGCGCGGAACGGACGGCCGCCTCGAACGCCTGGACGACCTCGGGGAGGTAGCGGATCGCGTCGGGCTTGAACGCGGGCTCCACGGTGCGGACGAGTCGAAACGCCTCGGTGGCCGCCTTGGGATTCTTCTCGCCCAGCCGTGCGGCGCCGAGGATGAACGACAGCTCGGCGTACAGGTTGACGACCTTCGCCGTCGGCGTCACGAACCGCAGGAGCTCGAGGCCGTTGCTCGCCATGCTCGCGGCGGTCGGGAAGCTATAGGCCGCGACTTGCTCGTCGGCGTCCTGCTTGGCCTTGCGAGCCCGGGCGAGGTAATCGCCGTCCTCGTCCTGAAACGCCTCGACCAGCACTGCGGGTGCGATCGCGTCGTCGATCGGCTTGAGCGCTTCGTGGTTGTTGAGCTCGACGGCGAGCTTTCCCGCGAGGTCGCGGTTGGCCTGGAAGTCACCCAGCTCGATGACCGCCACCGGACGCCGTTCTTTTTGCGGCGGAAGCTCGACGTCGTCGTCTGGTGGCTCCTGGGCGCGGGCGTCGCTCCCTGGCATCCCGGCGTGGATGCAGATCGCGGCTGCGAGGGCCACCCCCCACCGGCGAGGAGGCACCGAGCCGGACAACGCCCGCGACATTGCAATAGTATAGGCCACCTCGCGTGGCTGGCCCAAGGCCACGAGGACCAGGGCATGGACGAGCCCCTCACCAAATCCCTCGAACGTTACGACGTCCTCGACCGCATCGCGGTCGGAGGGATGGCCGAGGTATTTCTCGCGAAGGCCTACGGTGCCCACGGCTTCGAGAAAACATTGGCGATCAAACGGATTCTGCCGGAGCTCGCCCGCGATCCCGAGTTCGAAGCCCGGTTCATCGCCGAGGCCAAGGTCGCGGTCCGGCTGTCGCATGCCAACGTGGTCCAGGTCCTCGACTTCGGCCGCATCGGCGAATCGCTGTTCATTGCCATGGAGTACGTCGACGGCCTCGACCTGGCGGCGATGCTCCGCAAGTTCAAGGACGAGAAACGGCTGGTCCCGCTGCCGGCGGCGTTCCACATCGCGATCGAGATCGTGCGCGCGCTCGACTTCGCGCACGGTCACAACATCGTCCATCGGGATGTGTCGCCGTCGAACGTCCTGATCTCGCGCGCCGGCGAGGTCAAGCTCGCCGACTTCGGCATCGCGGTGGCCGCGCAACCGCACCGCGGCGGTGGCCCCGGCCCGCGCAAGGTGATGGGCAAGTGGCGCTACATGTCGCCCGAGCAGGCGCGTGGCGACACCCTCGATACGCGCAGCGATCTGTTCAGCGCGGCGAGCGTGATCTACGAGCTGTTCACCAACGAGAAGCTGTTCCCGGGCGACGAAGCCGAAGACATCATCAAGAACCTCGAGAACATGCCGATCCCGAGGATGGCGGCGGCGCGGCCCGGCCTGCCGTCGCGGCTCGACGAGGTGATCGGCCTCGCACTCGCGCGCAAGCCGATCGATCGCCCGATGCGTCCCGCGACGGTGCTGCGCTCGCTGATCGAGCTGTCGTACGAATCGTCGATCATGGCCACCGCGCTCGACGTCGCGGACGCCCTGGCGACGGTGATCCCCGCGAAGCGGATCTCCGGGCGCGGTGCGCTCGACGACGTGATCCGCAAGCAACTATCGGATCCACCCACCAACGCGGCCCGCAAGACGGCGGTCACCGACGGCAAGCCACCGTCGACGCAGACCCTCGAGAAGCGCGGCGAGCATTCGACCGGGCTGTTTCGCAAGGTCGACCTCGACGGGCTGTCGCGCCTCGAGGAGGTCGACATCGCGACCAACGTCGCCGCACCGCGTGCGCGCCGGAACTCCGAGCAGGGCTCTGCGATGCCCGGCGATACCGATCTCCACGCGCTCTACGATGCCTCGAAGGATCGCGATCGCCACACCGAGGTCGGCGGGCCACCGACGGGCCAGGTGCCGAAGCTCGAGGCCTCGGGCGACAAGCTGCCGATCGTCAAGCCCGACCCCAAGACCAAGCGCCGCGTCGCGCCAGTCGTCGAGCCGGAGCCCAAGCGCAGCAGGCTCGGGTTGATCCTGACGATCGTGCTGCTGCTCGGGCTCGGTGGTGTCGGCATCTATGTCCTCACCCGAGGACCGGACGAGAAGCAGATCGCGTTGACGCCCGACGCCACCGTCGTCGAGGTGAAGACCGGCTCGCTGACGATCGATCCGATCCAGGAAGGCGCGTCGGGCTTCATCGAGCTGGTGGGCGATCCGTCGCAGAAGAAGTCGATCCCCAAGCTGACGAGCGCCGCGCCGTTTCGCGCGACGCTGCGCGCGAACGAGAAATATCATTTTCATCTCGAGCTCGAGGGGTTCGCCCCTTACGACGAGACGGTGACGATCACGCCCGACGAGAACACGCGGATCCAGCCGCGCCTCGCGATCGCGCCCGCGAAGCTCCATGTCGTCACCGATCCGGTCGGCTGCCAGGTCCAGCTCGCGGGCCGCACGCTCGAGGGCGACACGCCGAAGACGTACGACAATCTGAGCGCGGCGACCGGCGTCACGCTGGTGATCGCGAAGCCGGGCTACACGGCGATGACGAAGTCGATCGATCTGAAGGCCGGCAAGGTGACCGAGATCAAGGAGACGCTGAAGGCGGTCGAGAAGTTCGGGTTCGTGACCATCAAGGTCACCGGCGTGGCGTCCGTCGAGGTCTCGCACAACGGTCGCGGCGTCGGCCGAAACGCGAGGCTGAACTGCGGCGGCGTCTGTCCGCTGCGGATCCCGGTCGGTCGTCAGACGCTGGTGCTGACCAGCAGCGTGGCGGGCAAGCGGAAGGTCGTCACGGTTGACGTGACCGAAGGCGCGACGAAGCCGTACGTGTTCTCGCTCGACTAGCAGCTCGGCCCGCAACCGTTGTTCGTCGGATCGCAGCCGGCCGCTTCCGTGCACTGCTGCTTCGGACAAGTCGCCGCAGCGCCGCACGCGCCAACACCGAGGCAATCGACATCGCAGCGACACGAATTCGAGCACGCCGTGCCGCCCGCACAGCTCGTCGCGCCGTTGCAATCGATGTCACACAGGCCATTGCCGCACAGGATCTGGGCGGCGCACGAATTCGGGCCGTTGCACGCGACGACACAGCGATCGGCTTGCTGGCACCGGATCTCGCCGGCGCAGCTGGTGCCATTGCACGTGATGGCGCACGCGGAGCTGCCGCAATCGATCGGCGCCTGACAGGCACCATCCGCACACGTGATCGTACAACTCGCAGCGGTGGTGCACGCGATGCCCGTGCCACACGCGCCTGCGTCGGTGCAGCCGATCTCGCACGGCAGGTCCGCCGGGCATTGCACGATGCCGGGACACGACGCCGCCGTGCACGTGAACCGGCAAACCTCTTCCACGCACTCGCCGCCGAGATCCGTACAGTTCTCGGCACACGGCGGCACGATCGGCGCGTCGCTCGCGATGCAGAACCCGCTCATGCACTGGCGACCGTCGACGCAGTCGGTGGTGGTCGAGCACGCAAACTCGTTGGACTTGCGATCGACGAGACAGCTGCCCGCAGCCAGCAGGCCGCAGGTGAGGCCAACGCAGACGCCGAGGATCGCGAGCACTCGCACTGACTCGCAGTCTACATCTAGCCGGCCGCGAGATTCCATGTTCGCTACTTGTTCGCTCGCCTCGCGCTCGCCCCTCCACCTCGCCACCCAACCCTCCTCCGGGGCTCGCCTCGGCCTCGCTACTTCTTGCGCACGACCGCGATCGTCACATCCCCGGTCAGCTTGCAACGGCAGGCCAGCCGGACCTTGGTGATGTGATAGACGTTTCCGAGGTGCTTGCGCTCCTCGTCGGTGAACGGGTTGAGGTGCTCGGCGCCGGCCACGATCTTGACCCGGCACAGCCCACACGTGCCCTTGCCGACGCAGGCGGTATCGATGCCCGCCGAGACCTTCGCCCCGGCGTCGAACAGGGTGTCCCCGAGCCGGCACTCGGCCGTCTTGGGCCCATCCCCGGGGACCAGGGAAACGATCGTTACGGTCGGCACGGGAGCGACAGTTCTCTCAGATAGTCGAGCAGCGCGTCGAGATCGACTTCCTCGGTCAGCGGGTTCATCAGGGTCGATCGCAGGTAGAACCCGCCCGGCAGCTGCGTCCCGACGATGTAGAACGTGCCGTCCTCGATGACCCGCTTGCGCAGCATCCGGTTGTGCGCGTCGAGCTCGCCAGGCGTCACGCTGCCGAGGTGCCGGAAACACACGATGTTCGACTCCGGCATCAGCGCGAGCTCGAAGTCGGGCGCCGCCGCGACCTTCGCCGCGAGCTGCCGCGCCAGCTCGGCCTGGCGATCGACGACCTCGCCGAACCACGCCTCGCCCTGTGTGCGCAGCGCCGACCACAGCTCGAGCGCCATCGCGCGCTTGGTGCACTCGAGCGTTCGTTGCCCGAGATCCCACCAGCTCTGATCGGGCGTCGCATCGGCGAACAGATACGACGCCTGCTGCGCGAACGCTTCGTACGCGTGGGCCTCGCGCCGATAGATCACGGCGGTGACCAGCGCCGGCATCATCAGCAGCTTGTGCGCATCCCACACCACCGAATCGGCGCGCTCGATCCCGCGCAGCTTGCTGCGCTGGGTCTCCGACAGCGCGACGCCACCACCGTGCGCCGCATCGACGTGTAGCCACAACCCGTGGCGCTCGGCGACGTCCGCGAGCTCGTGCAGCGGATCGAATGCACCGGTCGCGGTGGATCCCGCCGCGGCGACGATGCCGATCACCCGGCGATCGCCGGCCTGGCCAAGCGCCGTCTCCGCCGCCTCCGGCGTCAGCCGATGGTGCGCGTCGATCGGTGCGGCGATCACGCCGCGATCACCCCAGCCCATGATCCGAAGCGTGCGCGCGATCGAGTAATGCGCGTCGGTCGACACGATCACGGCGAGCGGCGGCCCTGCATGCGCGCCCTGCTTCCAGACGTCGAAGCCCTCGTCGTGGAGGTACTCGGGGACGTAGAACGCGGCCTTCTCGGGCTCCTGATGGATGCCGAGCACTGCCACGG
>JACCYD010000409.1 GCA_013696695.1 Deltaproteobacteria bacterium
GGCTGATGCCATCGCGATACAGCCGGCGCGTGATCGTGACGTCGGTGTAGTGCGAGAACTCGAAGGCCGGCGGCTGATCTGCGAGCAGCTTCTCGACCTCGTCGACCGGCGAATCGATCTTGTTGCCCTCGGCATCGACCCAGGTGCCTGTGGTGGTGGGTGGTGCTGCCACCGCTACCGTGGGCGTGGCAATCGGAACGACGGGCTCGCCATCCTCTCCGACCTCCAGCTCGGCCTCTAGCTCCTCCCCGGGCTCGCCTTCCGGCGTACCGGCGAGCGCCGCGAGCTCGCGCTCATCCGCCAGCGTCTGCCGGCCAAGCTCGAGCGTCTCGTGGGAGAACCCGACGTCATCGAACGTCAGCGACACCTCGGCCATCGGCGCGGGGCCGCGGGACTCCGAGCCGGCAAAGATGACGTCTTCCATCGCCTTGCCGCGGAGATGCTTGGCGCTTTGCTCGCCCATGCACCAACGGATGGCATCGACGATGTTGGACTTCCCGCATCCATTGGGCCCGACAACGCCGGTGATCTGCTCGCCGATCTGCACGACCGCGCGGTCACAGAATGACTTGAAGCCGATGATCTCGACTCGCTTGATTCGCATGACTAGGTGCCGGAGGGTGCACCAACCCCCTGACATCGGAAGAGGGAGCCCGGTAATGCCCCCGGGGACGTGCTATCACCTGTTGCGTGCGCTGGCTCGCGCTCCTTCTTGTCTGTGCTCTCGGCGCGACGCACGCGAGCGCGGCACCGCAGGTCGAGATCAAGGCGCAGACGCGGCTATCCCTCGAGAAGGTCAAGACCCGAGCGGACGGCAACGTCGAGGTGCTCGGTCAGCTCGTCGATAAGCTGACCAACGACGGCATCGGCGGCCAGAACGTCACGATCGTGGTCGGGACCGACACGCAGGCCGCGTACACCGACCCCGACGGCAAGTTCCGCGGCGTGTTCTCGGTGGTTCCCGGACCGCTGCCGATCGAGCTCCGCTTCAACGGCGCGCAGCTGCTCGAGAAGGCCGAGCCGTTCACGGTCGTGACCGATCCGTCGCGCGCCCAGGTTCTGCTCGCCATTCGCGCCGAGGAGTCGCCCGGCGGCATCAAGCTCCACCTCAACACCACCGTCGAGGACACGCCGACCGCCCTCCCGGTCCAGCTCGCGATCGGTGGCGTCGACACCGCCGAGCTCAAGCCGCTCCAGACCGTCGATTCGAACACGCCGTTTCTGATGTCCCGCAAGGTGATCGGCGGCGCCGGTCCCAAGCGCGTGCGCGCCACGTTCCCCGGCGATGCTCGTCGCCAGCAAGCGACCGCCGAGACCACGTTCGAGCTGACCTCGACCACCACCACCACCGCAATCGTCAGCAACTCCAACCTCGCCTTCGAGGACGACCTCGAGGTCGGCGGCACGGTGGTCGATCAGGATGGCAAGCCGGTCGCGCGCGCTGCGGTCGCGCTGGCCTCCGGAGATCGCCGCCTCGCGCAGGGCGCCACCGACGACGACGGCAACTACAAGTTCAAGGTCGAGGCCGAGGTGCTCGCGGGCAACGTCCAGCAGTTGCCCCACGACTTCGGCATCCAGGTCCAGGCCGACCCGCCGAACTCTTATATCCGCGCGTCGCGCTCGAATCCGACGATCGTCAAGGTCGCCGCGCCGCAGCCGGTGCCGGTCTCGTACACGATCGCGGCGTTCCTCGCGACCGCGCTCGCCGCAGCCGGATTCTTCGTCGCGCGCGCCAAGCCGTGGCAGCGGTTCCGCAAGCCCGCAGCCCCTGCCGAGACGCCGGCCGAATCCGAGATCGCCGATCCATTGACGGGTGGTCTGGTCACCAACAAACCCGGGTTGGTGTCGACGCTCCGGCGGCCTCACGACGAAGGCTTCTCCGGCGTTGTCCGCGACACCGTACGCGGCCGCGCCGTCCCCGACGCCATCGTCCGGGTCACGTTCGGCGATCTGGAGCACGAGGTGATCACCGGCCCCGACGGCACGTTCTCCCTCGAGAGGCTCGCGCTCGGCGAATGGCGCGCCGAGGTCGCCGCCCCCGGCCACATCACCGAGAAGTTCGGCGTCTCGATCCCACACCGCGGCGAGCTCCGCGGCGTCCGCATCGACCT
>JACCYD010000422.1 GCA_013696695.1 Deltaproteobacteria bacterium
GCATACATGCGCTCGCACGCCGAGCGGAGTCGGGCACGACGGCCCGGTCTCGTCAGCGGCAGCCTCGAGCTGAACGACGGCCGCACCCCGGCCGAGATTCCTCTCCCGGGAGTTACGCGATCGCCATTGGCAGCGTGAAGTGCGCGGCCGTGCCGCCGTCGACGGAGCGATCGACCCAGATCTTGCCGCCATGCGCCTCGACGATGCATTTCGAGATGTAGAGGCCGAGACCGTGACCGCGGGGGTCGCGCTTGATCTGGCCAAAACGCTCGAAGATCGACGTCGTGTGCTCGAGCTCTATCCCGACGCCGGAATCGCTGACCGAGAAGCGGACGTCCGCACTCTGGCGTGCGACGAGCAGTGACACCCGACCGCCGGGCGGGGTGAACTTCAGCGCGTTCGAGGGCGAGTCGCTGGATCGCCCCTATCTCGAGAGGTGGATCGATGAACTGGGGCTCCGCGTCGAGTGGGAACATGCTCTCGCCCTCCGATAGGCTCACGTCCCTGCTGATCTGAGCCCGGCGCTTCGACTCTCGGCTCAGGGAACTCAGTCGCCGAATTGGCGCCGGTCGTTGCTGGACGAACCTGATCTAAAGCCGTGACGAGCTGCGGGTACTCGTGTCCGCCCGGTTACCCACCACTTCGCCCACGCGCAACTCGCGAAACGCCGAACTGCTAGGCCGCGCGATCGAGCGCGTACACTCCACGGCATGATCAAGCTCGCCCTTTGGGCCACTCTTCTCGCGCCCGCGTTCGCCGAGGCCGGCCCGATCGACGGCGACGACGCGCAGCACCTCGCCGAAGCGCTTCGGTACGCCGGGGTCAAGCCGACGACCGTCAAGACGGCGCGCACGTTCCACGCCGCAACACTCAGCTGCACGATCGATCTCGACAACGCACTCAACGAATACCGCTGCACCGTCGATCGCCGCGAGATCAAGGACGCCCCGGCCTACCTGCTATCTCAAGCGATGGACGGCGTGGTCGGCTTCGAGTCGCGCATCAAGGGCGACAGCATCACCACGAGCGGCACCAACGTCGCCTGTATCGTCGACCCGAACAAGAAACCACTCGACGCTCGTTTCGAGTGCACCTGGGACAAGATGAAACCGGTCCCGCCGAAGAAGCCGGTCAAGGACATCGTCCAGCCCGTCAAGGGCGAGAAGCAGTAACTACGGGGCAGCACGAGACCGCGCCGCGTCGCGATCCAGAGTCCGGCCGAAACGCCAACGCAGATCCTAGCAGCTTGCCCACGAGCGTTTTCGACGCCAGTTCTCGACGTCGCGACGAACCCACGCACCTGCACGCCGAGAGCGTATCGTCATCGTTGACAGGCATCGGTCGGTCCCGCCGTCGAACGGCGATGCGGTGGCGGTGCGCTTCCCGTCACTTCCTCGGGCTGCGCGATAGACGTGCTCGCTGCTTCAGCAGGACGCCCGCTTTCACATCGGCACGCCAGATCTTGTAGAGGCCGATGATCTTGTTCTGCTTCCGGCCCTTCGGAGTGGGCTCGATCTCCACCGTCGGATTCCCCCACTTGTCCTCACCGAAGCCGACGATCACTCCGCGCATGTTCTTGTACTTGCCCATCAGGACGATGTCGCCAACCTTGAAATACGCGGTGAGGATCGCGGGCTTCTTCACGGTTCCGTCCTATACGGTAGAGCGTTCTCCTGCTCCAGTCAGCTCGGCCGAACATCCTCACACTTCGATCCGCTCCATGCGTTCGTCTTCTACGCGAAGTGCGGCTTCGCCATCACCGGCGTGACGCCTGATGCCAACGGGTTTGGACAGCCTGACCTTCATATGTCGAAGCGCGTCGGCAAGTCGCTCATGTGACGCGGTCGCCACCACTGCCTACTTCATCGACAACGCGTAGCCGAGTGTCGCGGGATCGGTCGGGTCCACCACCACAGCTTCGCGCGTCAGGCCAGCGCTCGCGAGTAGCGCATCGAGACCCGCGGGCTTTGCACCCGGCAATGGCCGCGCGGTGACGACGCGATTCGCTGCCCATAATTCCCAACCCAGTTCGTCAGCGGCGAGTACGACGGCGGCGTGCGTCTTCGCGAGGTTTGCAAAGCTCGCCGGATCGGTCGTTCCCACGATCGAGATCTCCGGGGCGGCAACCCCGTCGACGCGGCGTAGCTTCGGTAGCCCGGGGCGCTTCGCGGGCAGTGCACGCGAGCCCTCGAGCGTCAGGTGCTCGACTTCACACGCAGCTCCACGCGCGAGCTCGATGCCTGCTTCGTCGATCGTGATCACGCGGCGGAGTGCAGGGAGCGAACGCACGACTGTCGCGATCGTGGAGGGCTCGATCGGCCCCATCGACGCGCCCGGGATCTCGAGTGTCTCGAAGGTCGCCAGCGCCTTGGCACCAGCAAACGACCGCAACTCGACGTCGCTGTAGAACTGCAACCTGCCGGCGACGGGCACGCCAGCGCGGAAGATGCAGGTCTCGCGGTCGACCATCGACGGGCACCAAGCCTTCGCGTGCTTCTTCAGGAGCTGCTTCTGCTGCTTGAGGAGGTCCTTGGTGGGACCGCGGGCAGAGATCTGCTGCTGCACGACAATCAGCTCGCCGCGAGGATCGCCGTCGAGGAGCAGCTGATCCGCGGCGACTCCGCGTTCGATCGCCGACGCCAGTGACAGCGTCGGTTTCACCGCGGGCTTCGCAACAGCGAGCGCTGCGATCGCGGCCCGCGTGCGGTCGGTCAGGGGTGGTGGGGTGAACGCGCGGAGCGCCGGCGTCGCGAACAGCTCCTTGCGCTCCTCGATCGCGCAGACGCGGCGTTCGAGCGCCTCGAGCGCCTCGAGCTGCCGTACATCACCTTGCTCCGCAACGAACCAGCAGATCGCTTGCCAGAAGGTCCCCGCCGCGATCGACGTGTAGCCGAGGTCCTCGCGATCGGCGAACGCGAGCGCTGCGATGGCGAAGAGCGGGCTGCGCTCGCGCGCGTAGAGAACACGCATCCGGCGCTGCGCGTCTTTCCACTTCGACGGCCAGGTTCCCGCGAACGCGCTGCGCGGCGAGAGTTTCACCGCCGCGGCGGCCCATGCCTTCTCGAGGTCGCGCTTCTTCTTCGGCTCCTCGAGCTTCGTGATCGGCACGTGCGCGTCGTGCGCTTCGATGACCTCCGCGAGCTCGGGCGCGAAGCACGCGCCGTACGCGCCCTCGAGATCGCCGGCGGCGAGCAGGGCGTCGACATCGCCCTCCGGCCTCACGGTCAGCGCGTTCTCCGCGTTCAGCAGTGTGCACATCTCGGCGTCATGCCCGCTCCCGATGTCGTAGGTCAGCAGGTCGGCCGCGATCCATGGCTGCGGCCAGGCCGCGACGCTATAGGGAAGCTCGATGTCGACGTAGTCGTCGGTGACCCTGCCAGTGCGCGCTTGTTCGCAGAAGGCGCGAGCCTGTGCCACCCAGGTTGCCGGATCGAAGAAGTTCTCCATCCGCGTCGACGATAACTGCACGTCGTACCCGGTTACTTCTTCGAGCCTAGTTTTTCTCGGGAGGTGTGCTCGGTGCGCGCGACTGGTGCAATCGAGACGACGGCGAGGCGGTGCAGATCGAGGCGAGGCGACATCCGCCGACGGTGGGCGGCGTGGCCACGGGCAAGTTCTGGGCCTGGGATCGAGTGGACCTGACTCGACGAGCTTGGCCTTCGAGATCAATGGGTACGTGCTCTCGCCAACGCTCGGTGGCGCGAGCAATGATCAGGACGTGAAGATTGCCGGCGAGCGCCGCCCGTTCGAGTCCCTCGCCGCTTTTCGCGCGCACTACAACGAGCCGACGATGCCGATCGACCAGTGCTCGATCTGCAACAAGATCCCGCCGCGATGTGACCGCGTGAGAGAGGACGCTAGCTGCGAGGACAACAGTCCGCCGGAGGTGCTTCTCCTCGAGAAGTTCCTGGATGGAAGCCACGATTACTCGGGGCACGACGAGATCCTTCGATGCCCGACATGTCACCGCCTCTACGTTCATGACGTGGCCTGGACGGGCGCCGAGGACTACCACTCGTCATGGGAGCGCTTCGAGATCGACGAGCTCTTCAAGACCGAGTGGGGTGTCAAGCAGCGCTTGCCAGATCACGACGTGTGGTGGGTCTACGGCCGATACTTTCCACGCCACGCGATCGTGCGATTTCGGCGCTCGGTCGCAGCGCTCGATGACAACAATCAGCTCACCACGCTCGACGGAGCTACCCTCGCGAAGCTGATCGACAGCGATCCGCCCCGCTTGACCGACCTCCGTCTCGCGAGAGGCTATTCAGCCCTCGTCAACAACATCGAGAATCCGGACGATCGACGAGTCGACAGCTTCGACGAGATCAAATGGCGCGAGCCGCTGTGGGACTTCGAGGCCCGCACGGTTGCGGCCGCGCGGAAAGCAAGTCACGTCGAGGAGACTGTCGCGGAGCAGGTGGGCAACGAGGTGCGCGTTCGGTTCTGGGTCATCTCCGGGCGGCGCTTGATCTGTCGCGCGATCACCGTGCATCCCGATGGACGTTATCGTCGCGAGGACACGGTGAGTGCCGAGCACCTCCCGGTGGCGTTGACGTGCCCGCCGTTCTTCGAGTCACCCGTCGCGTTTCGCACCTATTGCGGCACGCCGACCATGTCGCTCGAGCAGTGCCCGATCTGTAGCAAGCTCCCCGATCGCTCCGATGGGGATGCCGGGGGAGAGCCACCCGAGTACGAGCGACTCGTGACGCTCGTCGACCACGTCCTGCGATGCCCGACGTGTCATCGGCTCTATGACTATTCGACCTTCAGCGGCGGCAACGACATCTACCGCGGCAACGAAACTACCTACACTCTCGAGCGCTGCACCGCCGACTCGCTGTTCGATTCGATGTGGGGCGCCCAGCGTCGCGTGCCCGAACGGCGCGTCGATGGATTGTGTCCCGACCGGTTCTTCCCCGGCCACGTGCTGGTCAGATTCGCCGACAAGGCGTGGGGGGCGCTCGACGCCCGCAATCTGCTCCACGTGCTCGATGGTCACGACGCGATCGCGAAGCTGATCGACCGCGATCCACCGCAGCTGTTCGCCGACCTGTCGATCGCGACACGCTACGCGATCTGGATCGACCAGGTCGAACGTCCCGACGACGATCGCCCGGCCCATTTCAACACCTGCGTCAGGCTCTCGTTGACTCCCGATGAGGGGCAACAAGTCGAGGAGGCCAAGGCTGCCACCGGCCTCCCCAGAGTAGGTGACGACATCGACCTCCGCCCCACCGCGGATCGCGACGGTGATTGTGTGGTGGTGAAGTCGTGGGTGATGTCGAAGAAGCGGTTGATCTGTCGCGTGCTCACCATCCAGCCGAGCGGGCACGTGATCGTCGAGGATGCCGTGATCGCCGAGAACCTCCCGCTCTACTGAGTCGGGAGGTCGCGTCGTCGTCACAACCCGAGGTCGCTACGCGAGTGCGGCGTACGCCACGTGCCGTTGCCGTTCGACAGATACCAGAACGAGCCGAGGGTCGTCGTGATCACGAGGTCGCTGCGGCCGTCGCGATCGAAGTCGCCGGAGACGTAGCTAACGGCGCCGATCGGGAGGTCGTTGCGCACGTACGGTGTGCGGAACGAGCCGTCGCCGTTCGAGAAGTACCAGGTCGAGCCGCTCGCGCTCGTGATCACGAGATCGCCGAGGCGATTGCCATCGAAATCGCCGACGGTGAACTGCACCTTCCCGCGCGTCAGGTCGTTGCGGATGTGCGGCACCGCCACCGTGCCGCGGCCGCCGTGCAGGTACCAGAACGAACCCTGCGCGGTCGTGATCACGAGGTCCATGCGGCCGTCGCCGGTGAAGTCGACGGGCGTGAAGTCAACCGTGCCGAGCGGGAGATCGGTGCGCGTGATCGGCGTGGACCACGTGCCGTTGCCGTTCGAGAAGTACCAGTACGAACCGCTTCGCGTCGTGATCACGAGATCGGTGCGCGTATCGCGATCGAAGTCGCCGGCCGTGTAGGCGACCTCGCCGAGCGGGAGGTCTGCGCGCCCGTACGGCGTGGTCCAGGTGCCGTTGCCGTTCGAGAACATCCAGTTCGATCCGCTCGTCGTCGTGGTGACGAGGTCGGTGCGGCCATCGCCGTTGAAGTCACCGGTGACGAAACGCACCGAACCGAGAACGAGATCGGGGCGACTGTACGGAACACTCCACGTGCCGTTGCCGTTCGAGAAGTACCAGAACGAACCGTTGGCCGTCGTGATCACGAGATCGGTGCGGCGATCGCCGTTGAAGTCACCGGCCGTGTATTCGGCTTCGCCGAACGGGAGATCGTTGCGCGTCGAGGTCGTCGTGAAGCTGCCGTTGCCATTGGACGACCACCAGAACGATCCCATCGGTGTGGTCAGCGTCAGATCGGTATCGCCATCGCCGTCGAAGTCACCCGGCGTGTACGTGAGTCGGCCGCGGTTCGTGGTTTGCGCGATCCACGACCGGTAGTTCGGTACCAGCGTATAGACGCCCGGATAGTCGGCAAGCGCGCAACCCTGACCGAACGAGGTGATGCCGAGCTGCACCCACTCGGTGCCGCGCTCGATGAATGCCGGGCCACCGCTGTCGCCCTGACAGGTATCGATCCCACCGGCCAGCTTGCCGATGCAGATCTGATTCTCGGTGAGGTCGGCGTCATCGTAGTTGGACACATCCGCGCAGTCATCGCCGACTCCGATCACCTCGACTTCGCCGCGGCGCAGTGTGGGTGAGGCAGGTCCGCCTTGGCGCGTGTGCCCCCAACCGATCACGGTGGAGGCTTCACCCTGGATCACGCCTGTCATCTCGTGCGCGCCTGCCAGCGTGACCATCGGGATCGATAGTGGCTGCGCGAGCTCGAGCAGCGCGACGTCGTTATCGTGCGTCAACGCGTTGTAGCTCGGGTGACGGACGATGCGAGACACGTTGACGACGGTGCCGCCGCCCTGCGTGAGGTCGTGGCGATTCGAGATCACCTGATAGCTGGTCGCGCGCGTGTCGTCGAAGCAGTGCGCGGCGCTCAGCACCCATCCGGGCGCGACGTAGGTGCCGCCGCACCAGAACGGACCGAGCTGATCGGTCAGCCGATCGATCGCGACCATCGAGCCGAACGATCCCGGAACCACCTCGGTTCCACCGACGACGGCCTGCTCGTCGCTTGCCAGCTCGAGCGGTTGTTCGGAGAGGCACCCCGCGAGGGCAAGTGCCAGACATGTGCGCAGACCGGTGCGATTCGACATGCGCAGGTGTCGTGCAGCCGCAGTGCCGCCGGATCGCGACGGCGTGTCGATGACTTGGCGCGCGTTGTCTCATGGGACATCACGAGACCGCTTGCGACGTCTCGCCTGTGCCCACAACCGGGACGCTCGGCGGTCGCGTTTCTGGTCTGGTCACGCCGGGGCCGCCAGTTATGGCGGTGGCGGGATCGAGTGCGGCGCAAGGGCGCCCGCGAGATCCGGACGTTCGCGCACGACCGTGACGTTCGACGGCAGGTGGCACGTAATGTTCCCGGCGTTCGGACCCGCCAGGTAAAGTGCCGCCGGATTCCAGCCGGCGAGCACTTGCTCGACGACGCGGCTGACGCGCTTGTTCCACGCCTTGACGCCCTTGCGCTCGATCACGCGCGACGCGACGTACTCGCTGTACGTGCGGCGCTTGCGGAACTGAAGGCGGCCTAGTTCCAGGCCCGGGATACAGAGACCGTCGAAGAACATCGAGGAGTCGAGTCGCTGGGCACCGAACGACAGCACGAGCTCGACACCGCTGCGCCCGATGATCGACGCGAAGCAAAGCTCGGCGCGGTCCACCACGCGAACGGGACGCATGCACTGGCGCTCGAGCTCGCGTGACAATGCGGATGCCGCCCAGTCGTCACCAAGATCACGTCCGGAACCGACGGTGACGCGATCGAACTCACCGAGCGGCTCGAGAGCCGGCCAGAGCGCTTCCAGCGTGGCCGGTAGGGCCGTGTCCACCGAGCGCGGCACCAGCAGGCGATCGCCAAGCGTGCCGCCCGTCGGACCGAGAACAACGGCTTCGATCTCCGGCACGCTGATCAGGAGGACGAGCGTGCGGGGGCGCGACGAGATGCAGAGCATAGAGCCGCGCAGCATACATG
>JACCYD010000433.1 GCA_013696695.1 Deltaproteobacteria bacterium
GATCTGGGTGCCGCCGGTGCTCCGCACGCCGAACGGGCGCGCGGTCGAGAACGTCAGATAGAACACCTGTTCGCCGCTATCGCCGGTGCTCGCCGCGAACGGCGTCCAGCGCGACCACGAGTTGGTCAGGTTCACGCCCTTGTTCGCGAGCGACAGCTGGATCGGCGGCTGCGAGCCATCGGACCGAACGACCCACGCCGTCGCGGTGGCGTCGTTGTACGAGTTGCCGGTCGTGCGGGTAAACGCGATCCACTGGCCGTCGGGCGACCACGACGGGTAGTAGTTCGAGGCCGCCGGCGCGTTCGCGACCAGCGTCTCGATCGGGCCGAACGCATTCGTGCTGGCTTCGAACGTGCGCGTCACGATCGAACCGTCGCTGACCTGGAAGTCGTAGAAGTTGCTCGTCGTCTCGACGTTCGCGAGGCGGAGGCCGTCGGGCGACAGCTCGGGATGCGTGGCGAGCAGGCCCGGCGAATTCGGAACCGGCGCGATCACCGCGCCACCGTCGGAAGATCGGAGCGCGAGCTCGCCGTGATAGACGGTGACGAGCTTGCTCGCGTCGGGCGTGAACGTCGCGAAGTTCCAGTACTGCGGATTGGTGTCGTACGGGACGAGCACCGAGCGATCCGCGACGTTCAAGATCGTGCCGCGGCCATCGCCCGAATCGAGCGTGAGCGCCATCTTGGTGCCGTCCTTCGACAGGCCGTGACATCCGAGGCACCCGGTGGGCTGCGTCGGCTGCTGGGTCTGCGGATCGATCGGGAAATATGACGACGGTGCGACGGTGGGCAGGCCCATGTCGTAGCGGTAGACGCCTTGCGTCGGCTGCGTCGTCCAGTAGTAGACCGCGCCTTGCACGATCTCGTTGGTGACGGTGATCTGCTGCGCCGGCGCCGTGCTCTTCACTGTGGGTGTGGCCTGCTTGAGGCCGGAGACCGTGAGCTCGAGCGCCTGGTGCGAGGCCGCGACCGCGAACCATTCACCCGGCGTGTAGATCGTGAACTGATCGCCGCTGCCGGCCTTGTAGATCCGGACGTCGACGTATTCGTTCTTGAGCGAGATCTCGAACAGATCGTTGCCGCCGGTGTCGCGCCAGTGGACGTCGAACTCGCCGAGGTTCGGCGGGACGAGGATGTTGTTGTCGGGATACGCGATCGTCGGCGCGCCGCCCGGATTCTCGGACGCGTTGTCGAACAGGTCGGGTGCATTCGGTGGCACGCCGACGCCGTCGACCCGATTGGCAGTGAGCGTGACGATCAGGCCAGTCTCGCCCTCTGCGTCGGCCGTCTTCGCGATCACCCGCGTCGGCCCGGCAGCGGCACCGGAGACCGTGAGTGTCGGCCCGGACCAGTCGCCGAACGCGGACTCGCGAACGCTGAACACCGCGGTAGCCGTGACGTCGGTGGTGTCACCGTCGGGATCGATCTTCGTCGCAGTGTACGGCTGCGTGACCGCGACGCCGTCGACGATGTCGATCACCAGATCGGGTGGCTCGATCTCGATGGTGGAGGTCGTGACGCCATCACGATCGCTGGGGCCGCATGCGGCCAGTGAAACACCCAAGGCAAGCCAAACGAGTGTCCTCATCGAGCGGGACGCTAGCCCAAACCTGATCTCGCCGGGTCGAGAATCGTCACCCGCACCCGTTACATTCGGCCACTCGAGCGACCTATCACCATGCGCACGGGCCGGCCGCCGCTGCCCGTACCGCATCGGCCGCGGCTCGACAGCCGGCGGCGATCCCGCCGCGTTCGCTCTGGGGCAGCACGGACCACGCCTTCCACGACGTCTCGAACTGGGTCTCGAGCAAGCCGCGTTGCGGACCCAGTTGCTCGCAGCCCGCGAGCTTGCGGACCAGCGCCTTGTAGAGCCCACACTCGACCGGCAAGTCGCCGACCGGATCGGGAGGCGGATCCGGCACCGCCGGTCGTGCGTCGGCGATCGGCGGTTTGACGCGCGGAGGTGGCGGGTCTTCGCCCGCGCACGCGGCGAGCATCGCGATCAGTGCACCGATACGCGCGCTCGCTCGGCAGGCATCTCCGCCGGGTCGGATCGCCATCGGGGGCAACATCAGGCGCGATGACGTTAGACGATCATCGTGTCCGAGTCGTTGGATCGAGGACATGCATCATCGCGCCTCCGACTACGCGCTACGCGAGAAGCGGTCGTACGCCGCGCCGAGCGCGTCGAGTAGTCGCTCGAGATCGGCGACCGTGTCGCGCACCGTGCCTTCGTACGCGTCGCCGACGACGAGCACCGCTTCGACCGCGTTGCGGCTGATCGCAGGCCCCGCGACCGGAACGCTGGGATCGCCGAGCAGACTGTTCAGCCGCTCCTGCACCTCGTTGAGCGGGCTCTCGACCACGATCCGCGCGGTGTCGTGTGCGGACTGGATCAGCGACGGCGTCGACAGCGGAAGCATGAACGCATCGACCGCGCCGAGCCGGTCGCCGTGGCCGCGGTGCCCCATCGCGATGCCATCGGCGATCTTGACCAGCAGCGCCGCTTGCCAGCGTTGCGCGGCGAACGCGATCACCAGTCGCTCGACGGCCGCGAGGCTGAACGCGTGATCGATCTCCTGCAGCGTCGCATCGAGCGCCTGGAGCGTGGCCGGCACCTTGTTCAGCGACGAATCGGGCTTGCCGCGGAACATGCGCGACACCGTGCGCGCCGGACGGAGCTCGTGCCGATCGACGGGAATCGCACCGATATCGGCGAGCGACGGCTCGGCGGGGGCGGGCTCGACCACCTCGACCGGTGTCGGGCCATACACGGCTGTGATCAGCCGCTCGAGCAGGAACGCGGGCGTGACGGCGAGCTTGACCGGCGTGTCGAGCGCGTGCTTGAGAGCGGCGGCGAGGATCGGGGTAGGGTCGCGCGCGCAGATCACGAGCGTGCCTTCACGCGCGCGGCCGATCGGGAGGACGACCCAGCGCTGCGCGATCGGTGCTGGCACCAGCGAGCGCGCATCGTGCTGACGTCCCTCGAGGTGGCGCTGGAGCGCGGCGGGAAACCCCGTCTGTTCCGAGAGGGCGAGGGCGCCCTCGTCCGGATCGAGAAGCGTGCGCTTCACCAGCATCGACACCAGTCGCTCGCCGGGACGCGCGGCCTGATCGCGGATCGCTTGCATCAACTGCTGGGAGTCGATGCTCTCGCGTAACAGCAGGATCTCGCCGATGCGCGGCCGCTGCTGCTCGATCATCGCCGAGAGATTCTAGAACACTCCGCCGATCACCGCTGCCGCGCCGAGGCCATAGAGTGCGGGCGCGATGAAGTCTCCAGGCCCAACGGCGCCTCCACCCTAAGACGCGTCGACGACTCGCCGAATCGCGGTAACGTCACGCAATGCGGTCGGTCGGCCTCGTGATTC
>JACCYD010000455.1 GCA_013696695.1 Deltaproteobacteria bacterium
TCCCGAGCTCGACTGGCGCATCGTCGAGACGATCGCCGCTGCGGCTGGCCTCGCGGCGAGCGCCGCCAGCGAGCAGACCCTCGAGCGGGTGTCGATCGAGCTTTCGTACGCCGGCTACCTGAGGCGCCAGGAGGCCGAGGCGGCGAGGGTCGCGCGGGCCGATGCGGTGACGCTGCCGACGGAGCTCGATTACCACACGATCCCGGGGCTCTCGCGCGAGTGCATCGAGAAGCTCGAGGCGATCCGGCCGCGCTCGGTCGGACAGGCGTCACGGATCAGCGGCGTCACTCCGGCAGCGGTCGCGATCCTGCTCACGTATCTTTCGACGTCGACGCGCCGCGCGAGCCTGTGAGTCCCCGGCGGTGGCGTGGCCGGTAGCCACTTTCCCCCGACGGAGAGCCTGGGATACCGTCCGCACTTCATGAAGATTCGCCTCGGCCTCGTCCTCGGTTGTCTCGCGGCTCAACCCGTTGCCGCCGGTGGTCTGTTCCTCCCCGGCAGCGGTGCGATCTCGACGTCACGCGCGGGCGCTGCGGTCGCATCCACCGATGACGGCGAGGCGCTCGCGGTCAATCCGTCGGGCATGGCGAACACCAAGGGCACGACGATCACGCTGTCGGCCGCGATCATCAGCTACTCGATGCAGTTCACGCGTCGCGGCACCTACGACAACATCGCGAGCGAAGATCCGTCGTACGAGGGTCAGCCGTTCGGCACCATCAAGAACAACTCGAAGCCGCCCCTCGGCATTGGCAGCTTCCAGCCGATCCCCGTGATCGCAGTCGTCACCGATCTCGGCGGTCGACTCGGCCCCGTTCGCCTCGGCATCGGGCTCTATGCACCGAACGCGTATCCGTTCCGCGACATGTCGGGCGGCTACGTGTTCAACGGCGACTTCGACGCGCCGCCGCCGCCGAGCCGCTACGACGTCGTCGAGCAGGAGGGCACGATCTTGCTACCGTCGATCGCGGCATCGTGGCGGGTCTCGCCGATGCTCGACGTCGGCGCGCGGTTCTCGTTCGGCTCCGCCGATATCAAGACCACGACGACGGTGTGGGGCACGCCGGGCAACGTCACCGAGTTCGTCAAGTCGGACAGCTTGTTCACGCTCGAGGCGAAGGACAGCTTCGTGCCGGCGTGGGGCATCGGCGCGACGGTGCACGCCACGCCCTATCTCGACATTGCAGCGACGTACAACTCGCAGATCACCGTCCGCGCGAACGGCACGGCGACCAGCCAGAAGGGCCCCGACGTCAACGTCAACATGCAGCCGATCGAGATCGGCAAGTCGCTGACGCCGCGGTGCGATCCGAACACGTTACCGGTCGGCGACGAGAGCGATTTCACATCGCAACGCGGTTGCGTCGATTTCGCCACGCCGATGAGCTTGCTCGTCGGCGCTCGCTACAAGTTCCTCGACGGCGCCGGCAAGATGAAGGGCGACATCGAATTCAATGCGGGCTGGGAGAACTGGAGTGCGGATCTCGCCACCAACTATCGCGTCGTCGTCGATTCCGACGTCTACATCGACGGCACCAGCTTCCTATCGCTCAAGGACAACGTCATCCGCCACGAGTTCTCCGACACGTTCTCGTTCCGGCTCGGCGGCAGCTACCACCTGCCGGTCGGTGACAACACGGTGATCCTCCGCGCCGGCGTCTCGCACGACACCCGCGCCGCGAAGGAAGGTTGGCTGCGCGCCAGCCTCGACGGCGCCGCGCGCACGATGATGGCGCTCGGCGGCGCGTATCGAGCGAAGCGGTTCGAGATCGATGCCGGCTTCGGCTTCGTCTACGAGGGCACGCAGAACAACCCCGGCGAGTGCAACGTGCTCGTCGACACGCCCGACATGAAGGGTTGCAACAACGACGGCAACGAGCGCGCGAGCAAGGATCGCATCGGCCTCGATCCGATCAACCCGCTGGTCGTCACCGAGCAACAGACCGAGAGCCCGGTGACCCTCGGCGAGTACAAGAGCCACTACGTGATGTTCATGCTCGGCGCGTCGACGTGGTTCTAGGGATCGCCGTCTCCTGATAGACGCGCGTCAGAGTGCCTCGAGAAACACCTCGAGCCCGGCCTCGAACATCGCGTCGAGCCGCGCTTCGTCGAGGTGCGCGTTGATCGCGGCGACCCGCGGGAACGCGCGATCGAGGCGGGCCCGGCGATCACGCGTGGGCTTGTCGAGCGAGGACGACGCGATCTGGCTGAGTGCGAAGCCGTTCACGTACGAGCTGACCGCGCGATAGCACCGCGCCGCAGCGCGATCCGAGACCCCCGCGGCGCGGGCGCGTGCGAACAGCGTGTCGAGGAACGCGTAGCTCGCCTCGGTCGCAAACCGGCGCGTCGCGAGTAGCGGGAATGCGTGCGGGTGCTCGGTGGCGATCGCGCGGTACGCATGGGCCACGCTTCGCAACGTGTCGACGAACTCCGGCCGCGAGGGCGAGTCTGAGAGCAGCTCGGCGATCGGCGCGATCAGCCGATCGACCACGGCATCGAGCAGGGCGTCCTTGCTCGGGTAGTACCAGTAGATCGCCATCGCCTCGCAGTCGAGCGCGGTGCCGAGCTTGCGCGTCGAGAAGCCGCCGAGCCCGTGGCGATCGATCAGCGCCAGTGCGGCGATCGCGATCGCCTCTCGCGATAGCCCGACCTTGATCTTCCGCACCGGGCTCATGCAGCGCGACCCATGCGCACGAGCCGCCCCGGGCGTGCGCCGGTCAGCGCACCGCGCTCGGCGACCAGCTCGCCGGCGACCAGCGTCGCGAGGTAGCCCGACGCCGGTTGCACGAGGCGGCGACCACCCGCGGGCAGATCGCGCGCGAGGGTAGGGCGGCCGAGGGCCACGCGATCGAGCTCGACGAGGTTGAGATCCGCGCGCATGCCGAGCTCGAGCGTGCCGCGATCGCGCAGCCCGATGAACCGCGCGGTGTCTCGCGCCTGCATCTGGACGACGCGCTCGAGCGGGATGCCGTGCGCCCGATCTCGAGCCCAGTGCGCGAGCAAGAACGTCGGCATGCTCGCGTCGCACACGGTACCGACGTGCGCGCCGGCGTCCGACAACCCGACCAGCGCGCGCGGATGCAGCAGCATCTGGCGCACGACGTCGAGGTTCATGCCCGTGTAGTTGTAGAGCGGGAAGTACAGCAGGTTGTGGCCATCGTCCTCGAGCAGCGCGTCGTAGATGTGCGCGAGCACCGGCGTGCCGGCGCGCGACGCCTCACCAGCGATGCAATCGAACAGCCGCGGCTCGTACCCGCACGACAACCGGAACAGCCGCATCGCGACGAGGTTGACGTTCGCCAGGAAGTAATCGGCGAGGGGCGGAATCGCGGTGCCCTTACCGGCGTCGCCGGGGTTGCAGGCAGCAAGTGGCTCTGGCTTCTCGATCAGCATCCGCGCGCGAACCTCGGGATCTCGCATGCGCTGGACGCGGTCGGCGAGCGGCAGGTGCGCGATCGCCTTGTAGCTGGGGTGGCCGACGAACGGATGGAACGTGGCCTCGAGCCCGAGCAGCACGCCGATCGCGCGCGCGCCGACCTGACACCGCAGATCGAGGCCCTTCTCCCCAGGTATGCGCGACGAGTGTCGCGCAGTCGCGCGCTCGACGCGGTCGAAGATCCGTTTCCACTGATCGGGCGCGTGATCGCGCTGCATCGTCGAGATCGAGAGCGGGCGACCGGCGGCGATCGCCATCGCCTCGAGGAGATCGAACTCGGGATCGAAGCGATCGGGACCCTGCATCATGTCGAAGTCGGACACCGCCTGGAGCACGCCGTGATCGAGGCCGGCAAACGCGCGTGCGATGCCGGTGAGCTCGCGGGCGTCGACCTCGCTCGCAGGCGTCGCCGCGCCGCGCGCGGTGCGATGGTTGTCGCTGCGGCCGGTCGAGAACCCGGCGGCCCCGGCGACGAGGGCGGCGCGGACGATCTCACGCATCGCGACGACGTCGTCGTTTGTCGCGGCCTCGCTCGCCAGCGCGCGCTCGCCCATCACGTACATCCGCACCGGGTCGTGCGGGACCTGCATCAGGAAGTCGATCGCGTGCGGCATCCGCTCGACCGCATCCATGTAGTCGGCGAACGACTCCCAGCCCCACGGGATGCCCTCGGCGAGCGCCGCCCCGGGAATGTCCTCGACGCCCTCCATCAGCTCGACGAGTAGTTGCTCCTTGCCCCGCACGACCGGCGCGAAGCCGACGCCGCAGTTGCCCATCACGCAGGTCGTGACGCCGTGCAACGTGCTCGGCGAGAGCTCGGCATCCCACGTCACCTGGCCGTCGTAGTGGGTGTGGAGGTCGACGAAGCCGGGCAACACGTGTGCACCGGCAGCATCGATCGTGTGGCGGGCGAGCGCGCCGGAGGTTCCGATCTCGACGATCTTGCCATCCGCAATGCCGATGTCGGCCGCGAACGGCGTCCGGCCGGTGCCATCGACGAGGGTGCCACCAACGATCTTGAGGTCGAACACGGATGAGTTTTACGCTGTAAAGGATCGGATCTCCAACCGATAGTTCCCGCCTCGGGCTGATCACGCGCGGCCGCGATGTCACCGCGCCGCGAGCTGGTCTTCGAGACGGTCCCTGACGGCTGTCGCGTTTCGCGCTGGTCGATGGCGTGAACGCCGGGCTGTGAAGGGGAGCCGCCTGTTGTAGGT
Source organism: Deltaproteobacteria bacterium (assembly GCA_013696695.1). Classification (GTDB taxonomy): domain Bacteria; phylum Myxococcota_A; class Polyangia; order Haliangiales; family Haliangiaceae; genus JABFXX01. The sequence continues at coordinate 4,654 of JACCYD010000455.1, forward strand.
TCGCCGCCACTATGAAGCTTCGGGTGCTTCCTGCCATTGCCTTGCCTGCGCTCGTCCTCTCGAGCACCGCCCACGGCGGCGGGTTGTTCTTGCCGGGCAGCGGTGCGATCTCGACGTCGCGCGCCGGTGCTGCGGTCGCTTCCGCAGACGACGGCGAGGCGCTGTCGATCAACCCGGCGGGGCTCGCGAAGTCGTCGGGCTTCACGCTCACGATCTCCGCGGCGATCACGCGCTACTACATGAAGTTCAACCGCGCGGGCGAGTACGATCAGCCGGCCTTCGCGATCGACGAGCAAGGGTACGAAGGCAACCCGTTCGATCCGGTCACCAACAAGCCCAAGCCGCCGCTCGGCATTGGCACGTTCCAGCCGATCCCGGTGATCGCCGTGGTCTCCGATCTCGGTGGCCGCATCACGGGCCTGACGGTCGCCGCCGGACTCTATGCGCCGAACAGCTATCCGTTCCGCGACATGAGTGGGGGCTACACCTCCGGCGATAACTTCGTGAACAACACGGCGTGCTCCGGCTCCGGTTGCATCGCGCCGCCACCCACGCGCTACGACGTGCTGACCGCCGAGAGCACCGCGCTGTTTCCCTCGATCGCGGCCGCGTATCGGATCATTCCGCAGCTCGACATCGGTGCGCGGTTCTCCGCCGGCACCGCGAAGGCGAAGACGCAGGTCATGGTGTGGGGCACCACGAACAACGTCGAGGAGAGCGTTCGCAACGACACGTTCGCGACGCTCGACGTCAAGGACGGCTTCATCCCGACGTTTGGCCTCGGCCTGACCTACCGGCCCACGCCGTTCCTCGAGATCGGTGCGGTCTACAACTCGGCCGCGGTCTTCAAGACCAAGGGCTCGGGGCTCTCGATCAAGGGCCCGTCGGTCGATGCGGCCAAGGTTGTCGGTCCGATCGGCGACAACGCGGTCGGCAACCGGCTGCGGTGCGAGGCCGACGGCGACTTCACGATCGGCGGCGAGGTACCGGCGTGCATCAACTTGCAACTGCCGCAAACGGCGACGGTCGCGGTTCGCTACAAGAAGCTCGACAGCTACGGGCGGCTGAAGGCCGACCTCGAGCTCGACGTCGGCTGGGAGAACTGGGGCAAGACCTGCGACTTCGATTCCGCGGAGGGCATCATCCGCGATCAGGACTGCACCAGCCCCGGTCAATTCCTCGTCAACCTCGACGCCGGCCTCTACGTCAACGACGTGTTCACCGAGGCGCTCCAGGTCAACGCCGTCAATCTCGGTCTCCAGGACGTCTACACGTTCCGGCTCGGCGGCAGCTACATCATCCCGGTCAACGACGGCTCGCCGGATCCCGCCGGCTGGCCCAGCTCGATCATCCTGCGCGGCGGCATCGGTCACGACACCGCCGCGGCACGTCCGGGCTTCTTGCGCGCGAGCTTCGATGGCGCCGCACGCACGACGGCGACGATCGGCGCCGCGTATCGCACGCCGAAGTGGGAGCTCAACCTCGGCGGCGGCGTGGTGTTCGAGGGCACCAACCGGAACGAGAATACCGGGCTCGACGGTGGACCGTGTAATCCAACCCCGGCGGATCCGACCGGCTGCGGCGACGGCATGTTCACGGACATCGAGGATCGCCGGGGACCCGACCCGACGAATCCGCTGCTCGCTCCCGAGGTTCAAACCGAAAACCCGATCAACCAGGGAACGATCACCTCGCACTACGTTCTGTTCATGCTCGGCTACAACCGGTTCTGGTGACCGATCGCGCCGGCCTCAGAATCCTGGCTAGGCGGTTTTCCGAGGACGTGTCATAACCTGCCGTATGAGCAAGGCCTTGGTTCGACGCAGCAGCGGCAGCGGCAGCGGTGTGGTTCCCGCGGTGTGCAGCGCGGTGATTC
>JACCYD010000464.1 GCA_013696695.1 Deltaproteobacteria bacterium
GCGCTATCGCGCGTGTGGCTTCCCATCACGAGCAGTTCGTTGAAGGCGCCGAACTCAGCCGCAAGGGCCTGTTCAATCGTCTTCTTGTGGGACTTGCGCTTCTCGACCTCGGCGTCGGAGGGTGCGAGGCGCGCGAGGTACTCCTGAAATCCGTCGTAGACTGACGTCGCCATCAATGCCTTCGATCTGCTCGGGCTGGTCCGCGAAGTGGCGGGCGGGCCGCGACGCTCCAACACTAGCCAGTGGGTATGACAAGAGACCGGCGCAGGAAAATCGACGCACGGGATCGGCCCGGCGCGCTGCGCCTACGTGTGCGTGACGAACGTCGTGCCGGTGTTCTTGGCGACGCGATCACTATGCGGAACGCGCCGGGCTCTTCGCCGCGCCTCACACTGATGCGGCGAGCGCTACCCGTTGCGAATCCACTCCGTGTAGCGACCAACATTGTGAAAGAACAGGTCCGCAACGTCTTCGCCAAGCGCGCGATCCCATCCGATCCGCCGATCAATCGAGGCTGCGACGCGTCGCTTCACAGCCTTCATGAAGGGCATGGAGTCGAGGATCGTCCACGTGTCAAAACGCTTCGGCAGCTCTTCTCTATAGCGTGATGCGCCGACGGCAAATAGATGCAGGCGGCGGCCGAGACGGTCCTGGATGCGCGAGAGGTGATCGAACGCGAAGGTGGCGCGCTCGGGTCTCGCAAGGCCGGTCTGGAACTCGAGCGCGACGTGCACGACCTCAGGGTGCTCGCGAAGGAACGACTCGTGGAAAGACCAATCGAGCGGCGAAACCGCCTGCGGATAGATCGAAACCGCAATTCCAGCCTCGGCCCACGACTTTGCAACGAGCAGCGATCGCTTTCGGTTGTGCAGGTGCTGGGGACGTGGGTCCTCCAAGAACATGGAGTAGTTGGGTGCAATCGCGAGCGTGAGGTCGAGCTCCGCCAACGCAGTCGCGGCATTGGACACGCGGTGATGCCGCCAGTACGTCTCGATTCCTCGATCCCGCCCGGTGCCGAGGAGGACAAGTCTTGTAGTCGGCGCAAGGCCAAAGGCGCGGCGCAGTTCGTCCGGGGTTGCTGCACGCGGTGCGTATGCTCCGCGGTCGAATCGCATGATCTCGACCAATGGAATGACAGCCCAGTCGAGCGGGACGCATCCGTCGATCGGGTGCTGAACGACCGGGATGTATTGGGGGAGGGGGCCTTTGGGCGCGGGCAATTGCGGGATGTCGTCGTGGCGAAAGCCGCCGACCTCAAGAAGCGCGCGGGCAAAGTCAGGTTTCTTTACGCACACCAGGTTGCAGGACTTTGTGCACGCAGCACAGCGGTCCATGCACGACCATCCACCACCGCGACGCGTGTAGCCGCCGCAATCCTGAAAGAGCGGGCAGGTGGAGCAACCGACGCTGATGGTCTCACCATCAAGGCGATAGAGCTTCAAGGGGTCGTCAGTGGTTCTCATAGTCGACCCCCACGGTGAGCGTCACCAGCCCATGCTCCTGCTCCAGATCAACTACGCGCGCAACGACGGCGCGCGAGTTCGCGCACTGGCCACGGAGGTGTTCGGCGGCGGCGCCTTCCAGTCGAACGGAGGGCTCGGTACCGACGAAGAAGTCGATCGGGCCATCAGGTTTCAGGGTTGGAGTCCAGAGTTCGTCTGCGAGTCGAACTGGACCGATTGCTCGGCCGCATAGGTTGACTCGCATCTCTGGACGGATCGTCCCCAGCAGATCCGTGGCGGTCTGCTCCGCGAAGCGACGCTCACGTTGACGGATGAACCCGTGGTTCTTCTTGCGGATGAAGTCGGCGCCCATGGTCAGGTCCTCCAGGAGACGATGTAGTTCAAGCGTCGACCGTCCTTCTTTCGCCGGACGAGGCGCAGTTGATAGAGAGCAGCTAGTCGGTTGCTCCAGGCTGTGGGGCCGATCGCGCGGTCGACTTCGGCGAGGTCGCCAGCAGAGACCTCGCCGCGTTTTGCAACTTCGTCGAGGGTCTTCACGAGGGACGGATCGAGCTGACCGAGCAGGCGCGGCTCGCCCTTAGCCAGGTGCCACACGGCGCCCGAGTTCGCCTTCAGGACCAACTCGATGTCGTCGAGGGCTGCTGGGGGAACCTTACTGAGGATCGGAAACAGCTCTGATGCAGACCAGAGGGGCCACACGGCCGCGTCGAAGTACGACGACGACATGACCTCGACGCCCGAGCAATCGACAACGACGCCACCGTCCACGGCGACCGCACGGGCAGCCTTCTCGATCTTCGGCCGATCGTTGATGCCCGCCATTCGACCGGCGAGCAGGGAGCGCTTGACCGCTTCGACGAGGGCGAAGGCTGGATGGACTGTCATCGGCATCAGTGACGATGATGATGCAGCCGCCCGGTGGCGTCGTCAAGGGCTTCTTTTTTGGAGCGCTCCGCTCACGGCGACGTGGAAGCCCCCCCTCGGAGGCATGGGGGACATATTCAGCTGTTGCGCGGCCGGAGATACCCCGTCCCATTCGGCAAGCGCACCGCGCGTCCTAAAGCGAATGGAGCAGGCGCGGTCGGCGAGCGCCTTGAAGACGCTCGTGAAGCCGAAGCCACGGCCGGGCGTCGCGGTGGAGGAGACTCCGTCGCGCACCGCTTGTTGCAGGGCGGAGACGTCGCTCGTGAGGCCGGCGCAGGAC
>JACCYD010000489.1 GCA_013696695.1 Deltaproteobacteria bacterium
GTGGTGCTGGCGGCGCAGATGCTGGCGCGCTCGGCGGCGCCGGTGCATCCAGCGTCGGCGCCGCGAGTGGCGGCACAGATGGTGGCAAGCTCGGCGGTGGCGCTGTTGGTGGCGCAGATACCGGTGCACTCGGCGGTGGCGCCGGTGCATCCAGCGTCGGTGGCGCGAGCGGCGGTCTTGGCGGTGGCGCCGGTGCGGCCAGTGTTGGTGGCGCCAGTGGCGCAGATGCCGGTGCGCTCGGTGGCGGCGTTGGTGCAACGAGTGTCGGTGGTGCGAGCGGCGCCGCGGGCGGACTCGGATCCACCGACGTTGGCACTGGCGGCGTGAGCCGTGGCGATGCGTCCGGTGTCGGCGGCGCGAGTGGTGTCGGCGGTGCGAACGTCGACGTGACGAGTGGCGCGACGGCGACCCCGGGCGGATCAACCGGCGGAGCCGCGAGTGGTGTCTCCGGCGGCGCACGCGGCTCTGCGGATCTCGACATCTCGGAAGCCAGCCGCGTGCAGAACACCGGCAGCTCGGCGGCGAGCAACGTCGAAGGTCAAGGCACGAGCGCGGCCAACGTGAATACCGGCACCGTCGAAGGACGCGTGAGCGGCGAAGCGGGACCGGCAGCGACTGGCGATGTTCGTGGCACCGCCGAGGCGAAGGCTTCAGACCTCAAGCCCGACGAGGCTGCACGCGTCGAGGGCCAGGCTCGCGATGCCGAGTCGATCGGCGGACGTGTCCGCAACCCGGACGCCAAGGCGGAGGTCGCAGGTCGCGTCGATATCGACGATCAAGCAATCGGCCGCGTGTCGTCAGCCCAGTCGACCGGCGCCGAGGCCGGGGTCATCGCAGGGGACCCGAGCGCCGCGGCCACCAGCCGTGCGACGTCGGCCGGCGAAGGCGAGATTCGCTCGCGCGCGCCGATCGATCCGAACGCCGCGACGTCGAAGGTCGACTCCGCGACGGGCGCGGCACGCGATCCGAAGGCGGCAGCCGAGAGCAAGGTGAAGTCGGACGTCGAAGCCGAAGTGCGCGTCGACGTCGGCACGAAGCCGCCGGTCGACCCGACGAAGAAGTAGCCTCGAGGAGTCGCGTGTCGCGACGATGGTTGGCGGTCGATCGTCCGACCCGCAGTCTCATCGAGGGGCCATCGCCGCTCGCACGGACGTCCATCGCCTGGCATCAGGCCGTCGAGGACGCCTCGTTGAAGGGGAGGCATGCGGGTCATGCATGCATTGCGCTGTCGACATGCGACTCGATGTCGGTGCTTTCAGCGCGGTGCTCGCGAGTCGCTCGCCTGATCCGAACGCGAGTCGCCGCGATCAGGGAGTCGCTTGGTGAGGATCAGCCGCCGGTGATGACGTTGGGCGAGGCCGTCGTCATGTAGCCCATGCCACCGCAGTGCTTGTCCTGATCGTTCATCCGGTGAGCCTTCAGGTTGTTGATGAACACCGTCCCGCTACCGGCCTTCGCTTCCCAGGTGTTCGGGCCACAACACACGGCGTGAATGCCGGGGTCAGAGACGCGGATCGCCGGCAAGCCGTTCACCATCACGTCGGGCGAGCCCATGATCGCGGGACCGATGCAGGGATGTGGACAGCCGGGGCAGCCGTGCGCGTCGACGGGCACGAACGATAGATCTCCGAGACGGCATTGTTGGGGCATCGCAGTCTCCTCAGGTAAATCCGCCGGGGGTCATGTTGCCCATGCCGGCGACGACAGGGCCGACCGGCGCGACGGGCGGTGCAAAGGTGGGAACCGGGCCGGTGCCGAGGATGTTGGTGACCATCGTCGAGGCTTGCCAGATCGTGAAGCATTTCTCGAAGGCGTCGCAGACGGCGTCGAAGATTTCCTTGTGGTACTGCGCCGTCGGGTCGGCGTGCATGCCGATCATCTGGTTCTTCATCATCTGCGCGGAGACCGGCGTGGTGACCTGGGTCAACGCGATGACCGGCGTCGGAATGTTCGGCATCGGCGGCGCGACCGGCGAGGGCACCGCGGCGAACGCCGGGTACCACGGCAGGCCGGGCACCTTGATGGTCGCGGTGTAGCTCAGCCAGGAGGTGCCGATGATGTTCGAGATCGTGTTCGTGTACTTGAGCTCGGCCGGCGACTTCTTCGGACCGGAGGCGAGGATCAGCGGCGTCAGTGGCGGACCAACGACCTGACCGAGCGATGCGACGGGGCCGTTGATCAACAGACCAGTCATCACCGCGGTGGATTGCCACGTGCTCCACGCCGAGCAGATGGCATCGACGATGCCGTCCATGTAGCTGCCGACGATCTGCGTCAGCTTCTTCTGAGTATCGGTATGGTACTTGTTCAGCGTGTGAGGCATGAACAGCGGCGGCGCGGTCGGGTCGGGTGACGTCGACTTCTCGGACGGCTTGAACGCATCGCCCCAGTGCTTGGCGCCTGGATCACCCGACGGCGTCTCCCACTTGTCGGGCACCTTCAAGGCGTTGCCCGAAAACTTGAGGCGCGCGAGCTGCTTCATCATCGAGCTTTGGGGCGCGGGCATGGCGAAAGCTAACAGTATACGGATCGCTGCTCGGCGACCTTCCGTCGGACGGTACCGAACTGGAGATCGAGAGCGAGCACGTGATCGGGCGCGCCGCGCGAGCTCGGCGGCGATTCGACCGGCACTGCACCCGAGCTCGACGGCTTCACCGACGCGGGGCAGGGCGGCGAGTCGCTGGTTGATCGCGCCGAGTGCGTGCTCGACCGGCGGATCCGCGCGGTCGCCCCAGTGTGCGTCGAGATAGATCGAGAGGTGCTCGAGCAGGCGTGCGTAGGGCGCATCGTCGGGCGTGCCTTCGACGAGCAACGCCGCGACTTCAGGCGCGAGGTCGCGCTCGACGACGGTCATCGTGTCGGCGCGCAGGTAGCCTGTCGGATCCTTGAGGATGATCGGCACCCCGTCGACGACCGGATAGCGCCGACCGCAGTCGCAGATCAGCAGATCTCCGGTGCGGTCGACCGTCCGCACGTCGAGGCGGCCGTCGTGAAGCGTTCGGCAACCTGGGCAGATCACGAGCGCGACCACAGACCGAGTGGAACACGACCTTCGTCGGCGCGGTCAACGGCCCGGCAAAGGCGGTTTCGGCGTGTGATAGCCTTTCGATCATGTCGGGACCCAAGCAGAAGCTCCATACGGAGGAGCAGACCGAGGAGACCGACACCGAGACCCGCGAGGTCTACCTCCGCGATGGCCGCAAGCTGGTGGTCAGCGAGGTCGGGAGTGATCAGCTGGTCGAGATCCGCGCCGAGTCGGGCATGGTCGAGCTCCGGATCCGCCTGACCGAGCAGGGGCCGGTGCTGCAGATGGAGGCGGTGCGCCTACAGCTCAAAGCGACCGAGTCGGTCGAGATCGAATCACCGAAGGTCGAGATCCGCGGCACCGAGGAGCTTTCGCTCGTGGGTGGCGCGGTCAAACTCGAAGCCGAGAACGACGTCAAAGTCGATGCCGAAGGCGAAGTCCGTGTGGTCGGCAAGACGATTCACTTGAACTGAGGCCTGGAGAAAAATGGCCGTCGCCGCGCGTTGACCGGCGTACCTCTCGTTTCCTACTCTCTTCGATCCAAAGGGGTGGAAACGAAAGGATTCTTGCGTGGATGAGGAAGCCTTGATCGCCTGGCAAGACGTGCTCGACATGGTCGTCAACGGACGCCCCAACGAGCTCGGCTGCCCGTATTGCAACCATCGTCCGCTGGTCATCGAGGAGATCGATCACACGACCCGGATCTCGTGCACCAAGTGCAAGAAGTTCATCCAGGGTCGCTTCGAGCAGAGCTGAGTAAGAGCGCATGTCCAACGAACGCGACCATCTCGGTAAAGGTCTCCGGTTCCCGGTCTCGGTGAACCTCAACGGCGGCGTCTCGAGCTCGCAGTTCGAGGAGAACGTCCGCCAGTCGCTGTTCATCATCCTCGGCACCGCACCGGGTGAGCGGATCAACCGTCCCGATTTCGGCTGCCGGATTCACGATCTGATGTTCGCTCCCAACAACGACATCACCGCGGCGCGCGCCGAGGTCTACTGCGAAGAGGCGATCTTCAAGTACGAGCCGCGCGTCGAGAAGGTGGTGTGCACCGCCGCGCCCAATGTAGATCAGCCGAACCGCCTCGATATTCGCATCGAGTACGTGATCGCCGGCAAGAACGACAAACGCAACCTCGTCTACCCGTTCTACCTGCACGTCGAGGAAGAGTTTGGTGGCGGTTCCACCGGAAAGCCCAACGGCGCCGATTAGGGCGCGAAATCTTCATCATGATCCCACCGCCGAAGCTGGACGACCGCACCTTCAACGACATCGTCGAGGAAGCCATCTCGATGATCCCGCGCTACGCGCCGGAATGGACGAATCACAATCCGTCCGATCCGGGGATCACGCTGATCGAGCTCGCCGCGTGGATGACGGATCTGTTGATCTATCGACTCAACCAGGTCCCCGACAAGAACTACGTCGCGTTCTTGAATCTATTGGGCATCAAGCTTCGCGCGCCGCGCGCGGCACGTGCAGTCACTCGATTCACGCTGGTCGACGGTGCAGTCAAGCAGCGCGTGCCCCGCGGCTCGCAGGTGTCGACGCCGCAGGCCACCGAGGAGCACACGGTCACGTTCGAGACCGCACGCGATTGCGTGATCACGGCGGCGCGCCCCGATCGCTGCTTCTCGTATTACGACGAGTCGTACGCGGAGAACACGCGCTACATCGATCCACCGGGCAACGCGCAGCCGAGTGACGCATTCGAGGTGTTCGCCGGTGCGCAGCGCGTCGAGCGCTATCTGTACCTGTCGGATCCGCGGTTCGCGAACACCGGCGAGTCATCGCTGCTGCGGATCTACCTCGGCACGCCCGAGCGCGGCGGCCGCGATCTCGCGCGTCTGCTCGAGTGGGAGTACTGGGACGGTACGCGCTGGAAGGAGATGGAGGCCGCGCAGATCGACGTCGACCGCGGCGAGGTCGCGTTCATG
>JACCYD010000533.1 GCA_013696695.1 Deltaproteobacteria bacterium
GTGCCATGCGTGTCGGGTGCGGTGACGAAGTCGCCCTGGTGATCGAAGCCGGGCGCGCGTTCGCCGAGCACCTCCGCGATCGGCACCCGCGACAGCATCGGCTTCGCGGCGAGGAGCGCGGCGACGACGTCCTGGTTCTCGACGCGGAGCAGCGTGCAGGTCGCGTAGACCAGGCGACCACCGGGCGCGAGCAAGTCGGTCGCCTCGCGCAGGATCGCCAGCTGGCGCTTCGCGAAGGCGGCAAGGTCGGTCTCGCGCAGCCGCCAGCGCGCCTCGGGGTTCCTGCGTAGCGAGCCGAGGCCCGAGCACGGCGCGTCGACCAGCACGACATCGGCCTTGCCCCGCACGCTGTCGAGCTCCTTTGGCCAGCCGCCGTCGTCGAGCTGCACCGCACGCGCGTTCGACACCGTCGCGCGGCGCGCGCGCTTGCGCAGCTCGTCGAGCTTCTTGTTGTCGACGTCGGTGGCGACGACCCGCCCGCGGTTGCCGAGTCGCCCCGCGATCGCCAGCGTCTTGCCACCGGCGCCCGCGCAGAAATCGACGACCGTTGGTTTCGAGCTCGGCACCGCCAGGGTCGCCAGATCGGCCAGCAGCTGGCTGCCTTCATCTTGCGCTTCCATCGCCCCCCGCTTGAACGCGGGTGTGCCGAACAGATTCGTGCGCGACTCGATGATCAGCGCGGTATCGCACCACCGGCCATCTCTGGTGCCCAGGTTCTCGCGCGCGAGCTCGGACGCGAGCGAGGCGCGATCTCCCACCAGCAGGTTCGCTCGCACGGTCATCGGTGCGCGTTCGTTGAGCGCGCGCGCGAGCGCTTCGGCGCGCTCGCCCCAGTCCGCCACCAGCCGCTTCGCGAGCCACTCGGGGAACGAATGCGCGAGCCCGAGCCGCGTGGTCAGGTCGCGTTCGCCGGCGATCGCATCGTCGATCGTGGCAACCGCGTTCCAGTCGAGGTCTGGTTCGAGGCGCGCGGCACGCGCGGGCTCGATCAGCTTGTCGAGCACGAGCAACGCGAGCAGCCGCTCGAGATCGCGCGGGGCCCGCTTCGCCTTGCTTCGTGCACCACGCTCGAGTGCGGCGTCGATCCGGCGCAGGTGCCGGACCAGGCCGTACAGCACCTCGCCCAGGAAGCGCCGCTCGTGCCCGCCGATCCAGGTCTCCTTGCGGAACGTGGTCGACAACCGATCGGTAACGAACCCCCAGTCCATCCGCGTGCGTTGCCACAGCTCGAGCAAGGTGGCGCGCAGACGACCGCCGTCGACCACGTGCTGAGCGAGCTGTTCGTCGGTCACGCGGGCGGTATACACCGCAGCGCAGTGGTGCGACAGCCGGCTGCAACCCGGCACGACGATGTGCAAGGCGGTGCTAGAGAGCGCGGGAGCATCTTGCGGTAGGGTGAGCCTGATGCGGTGGGTGGTGCTCGTCGGGTTGGTGGCGTGCGGCGATAATTTCGTCGACGAGCCGGCAGCCTCGCATGGTGGCGATCGGCTCGAGCTGTATTGGTACGAGCTCGATGGCACACGTGAGCTAGCGAGCCGCGGGTATTTGATCCCGAACGATGGCGCTAGCGCGGTGATGCGCATGTTCGACACGGCGCGCGACGAGGACTGCGAGCTGGTCGAGTGGGCTGATGGCCTGCGTCGCTGTACGCCCGGGGTGCGCCGCGGGGCTCCGTTCCAGGACGTCGAAGCGTTTCCGATCGCCGTATTCGCAGACGCAGCGTGCAGGGAGGTGCGCGGGCTCGCCAACGGTCAAGTCGACTACTTCCTGTACGGCAACTGGGTCGCAGATCAATTCCTCACCTCTCTCGTGGTGCACAGCGGTCCGCCGGCAGACGAGCAAGGCTCGTATTACGAGCTGCGCGACGGTGCGTGCGCCGGACCGCAACCGACCGACGAAAAGTTCTTGTGGACGGTCACTGACAGCATCCAGGGCGACGCGCTCGTGGCGTTCTCGCCCGTGGAGCTGTCGACGACCTCCGACGTCGGTCACCAGGTACTGGTCGGCGAGGACGGCGCGCAGCTCCACTCGGGTTTCTACGATCGAGCCCGATCGGCGCGGTGCTCGCTCGTCTATGGCGAAGCCGATCTGCGCTGCATGCCCTCCGAGACGACGGTGGTCGGTCGCACGTTCGCTGATACTACGTGCACGCAGCCCGCGGTCGCTGATGCTGCGCGGTTCGCCTACGAGCAGTCGGAGATCACCGGTTGTGTAACGGCCTACGAGCTCGGCGAGGTCCGCCGCATGGAGGTCTTCGAGCTCGAGGGCGCCGCGTGTGTCCCGGCAGGCATCGGCGACTACCGGACGAGCTCTCCGATCTCGTTGCCTGTTGTCGACGTATCCCTCGAAGGGAGCGGTCGGATCGTCGATGTGCTCCTGGCGGGCGCGCCCATCTCGGTCTTCGATACGGTGCGGAACACGAAATGCAGCTCGCTAGTTCCGTTCGGCAGCTTTTCCGAAGGCATCTCGCGCTGCATGCCCGAACTGTGGGCGATGGAGACTGTCGCCACCGGTCAGCGCGGGTACCAGAACCACC
>JACCYD010000122.1 GCA_013696695.1 Deltaproteobacteria bacterium
GCTACGCGTCTCGGTGAGCACGCTCTCGATCGACCCATTGGCCTGCTCGCGATCCGACATCACACCACCGCGATCGCGTCGATCTCGACGAGCGCGTTCCGCGGCAATCCGGCTGCCGCCACCGTCGCGCGCGCCGGCGGATCCGATGGGAACCGCCCGCCATACACGCCGTTGACCTTCGCGAAGTCGTCCATCGTCGACAGAAAGATCGTCGTCTTGACGATGTCGCCGAACCCGGCGCCTGCCGCGGCGAGCACCGCGCCGAGGTTATCGAGCACCTGTTGCGTCTGCGCCTCGACGTCGCCTTCGATCACCGCGCCGGTCGCCGGATCGATCGCGATCTGGCCGCTGCAAAAGATCATCCTGCGATCGCCCATCGGCACGACCACGGCCTGGGAATACGGCCCGATCGCGGCCGGAGCTTGCGAGGTGCGCACGGTGCTGCGTTGCATGCCTGCATCTAACCCCGCTCGAGAGGCGACGACAAGCCGCGGGCACAGTGAGAGAGTCGGTCGTTGTTCGACGTCACCATCGATGCGCTCACCGCCGGCTGGACGATCGCCCAGCGCCGCAAGGGCCACCGTCACTCCACCGATGACCTCCTGACCGGCTGGTACGCCATCGAGATCGTGCCATCTCCGACGACGATCCTCGATCTCGGCAGCGGCATCGGTGGCGTCGGCCTGATCGCCCTCTGGCGCTCGCCCGCCGCCACGCTCGTCGCGATCGAGGCGCAGGACACCAGCTTCGCGCTGCTCACCGACAACATCGAGCGTAACCGCCTCACCGAGCGGGTTCGCGCGATCCACGGCGACCTTCGCGAGGTCCGCTTGCCCGAGCCGTTCGATCTCGTCACCGGCAGCCCACCCTACTGGGATGTCTCCGAGGGCGTGCTGCCCGCGGATTCGCAGAAGGCCCACGCCCGCTTCGAGCTGCGCGGCGATGTTCGCGACTACGCGCTCGCGGCCCGCGCCGCATTGGCCGTGAACGGTCGCTTCGTGTTCTGCTTTCCGACGGTGCAACGCGCGCGGGCCGAGGCCGCCTGTGTCGCCGCCGATCTCGCCGTGGTTCGCTCGCGCGACGTGATCCCGCGTGCGTCCGCCGCGCCGCTGTTCACCCTGTTCGCCTGCCGCCGCGTCGAGGATGGCTCCGAACCGCACGTCCGCGAACCGGACCACCTCGTCCGCGACGAGCACGGGGTCGAGACGCCGATGCACGCCGCCGCCCGGGCAGCGCTGGGGTTCAAACCCGCGGCGCTCGACGGAAAATCGGAGCCCCGTTGACAGGCTGCGGCTGACGCCGTATGAACTCAGCCCCCGGGCGTTTAACTCAGCGGGAGAGTGGCACCTTCACACGGTGCAAGTCGTAGGTTCAATCCCTACAACGCCCACGAAAATTCAGAACTTCAAGGCTCGGTTGCCGAGCCGATCGCGGTTCGTCTGCCACCAGCCGCAACGAGCGCTCGCCGGATCCTGGTCGCGATTAGCTAGCTATTGCGATCGCCGCATACCGAGTAGCCCGAAGACGAGAACCATAACGCCAAGCCCAGCGCGAGCGAACCACCCACCTCGAAGCCGTTTTCGAGCACGGCTATCCCGAAGGTCCCGACGCAACTCGACGAGAAGTGCACCGTCACGAGGCGTTGCTCGCTCTTCTCGGATCAGGCTTTGAATGACAGGCGTCGAGCTCATTGGTCACCTGCTTCTAGTACGCGTCTAGCATGTTGGGTTCGCAGCGTCGGCGCAAGCAGCTGCACGTAGGGTGCAAGATACCCCTCCAGCTCCTCCGAATACCGATCAAAGTGGTGCTTGAGCTCGCTATCGATCGAGATTGCCCCGATCACTCGGTCGTCGAGGCGGACCGGCAAGACCAGGATGCTGTTGTAGGTCCTGTCGCGCTTCGCGTTGGGAAAACGCTGTTCGAGATCGCCAGTCACCTGCATCTGTCCCGTCTCTAGTGCCTCCCACGCCAACATGCACTCCTCCTTCGTGTACCTCGTCGGCGTGTGACGCTTCGTATGCGAGCGCGCGATCACGCAGACGCCGTCGCCATCGCGGACCAGAAGGTTGACGAAGATCTGTTTCCCCTCGAGGTCAGTGCGATGGTCGCGGACGTAGAGTTGAATGAGCTCGAGCGCATCCTTCTGGAACGCGAGCGTCTCCCGGTCGGCGGGTGGTTTCTCGAGCCAAAGCTGCGACGTGTGGAGCAGCTTGTGAAAGGCCCATTTCCTCGTCAGATAGTTCCGATGCAGCATCTGCATGTGCCGAGGATCGAGATCGCGCAGTAGGAATCTGCTCTTCACGACGACGATTCCGATCACTGCGCCGATCGTTTTCCATGACCATCCCAACGACGCCGCCGATCCGATCAGCACCGAGAACCAGCCAACGAGGTAGAGCAGTCGAAGGATCGGGTTTCGCTGATGCCACCAACGCGAGATGTCGTGTCGCAACAGCGTCACCTGCCGGCCGACGTAGGCCGTGGTGGCCGGTGCCACGGCACCTTTCTCCTCGGCGTCATCGGCGAGGATTTGCCGCAACTCGGCAGCGTCCACGAGCTTCAGGTTGACGAGGTAGTCGAGCCAGTACTTCTTGTACTCGGCCGACATCCCGGCTTCCTCTAGCGTCCGTTCGATCTCCGCACGAGACATCGGCTGCCGTGCGAGAGCGGTCGGGGGCTCGGCTGTGACTGCCTCGCTACCGAGTAGGTCGGGCGCCGCGGCCTCCGAGGTCGGGGCGCCTGAGTTGACGCGTGCGTGCTCCCCATCACCGCCCTTCATTGGGCGGCCATCTTGCACGACTTCGGTTTTGTAGGGGACCTCATGACGATCGCGAGCGCGCGGACTGCATCACACGGTGCCAGTCATAGACTCAATCCAACGCCCACGAACATCGATCAGCTGCTCGGCTACCGCCCGTCGATCACGTAGTGGTCGGCACCCACGAAGATGCGGCCGTCACGCGAGACCGTGGCTTCGGTCGACTCCGTCGGCGCGGCGAGATCGCCGACGACGAGGAGTCCGTTCACGATCTCGCGACGGGATGCCTTGGCGGCAGGCGCGCTTGCCTCGACGCGTTGCCGGGTCGGAGCAGCACGCCCCGAGGGGCCAGGACGAAGCGCGACATGGCCGGCTCGGTGTCGTCCGGAGGGGCATGACCAAGCTCCTTACGATTTGTACGTTTCTCATCCTCGCCGCTTCGCCGGCGGTTGCGGGCCCCGACTACAAGTGCCAGGGCGATCGCGTCGAGAAGGGTGGCAGCACCCAGTTCACGATCCGCCGCAGCGGCGCCGACCTGTCGATCGAGAAGGGCGGCAGCACCAAGGCACGCACGGTCAAGCGCGGCAGCAAGATGGTCGTCGAGGTCGGCGGTAGCACGAAGGCCGAGATCGAGAACGGCAAGATCTCGAAGGGCGGCTCGAGCTGGGCGAACGTGTCTGACGCGCAGCGCGAGTTCGATTGCGACGGCGACGTGGCCGCGTCGCTCTGGGTGCTGTTCAAGCTCGGCGTGCTGCCCTGAGCACCACTCGGCCACCCTCACCACACGCCGTCAGTACATTTGTACTGACGGACCTCGATGAGACCCTCACCACGTCTTCACCACGACCGGTCAGCTTCACCACCGGTCAGCACAGTTGTACTGACGGCCTCGCATCTCGGCTCGTCTCGAAACGAGCCGTCACTACATCTGCACTGACGGGCCGGACCCTCGTCTCGAAACGAGCCGTCAGTACATTTGTACTGACGGGCCAGAACAGGGGCCCCGATCGAGTCCTGGGCTACGTCTGCCAGCTCGCTTCGATCTTCGCGACGGCGTCGAGCTCGCGGTTCTCACCGGCTTCCCACTTGAAGATTCCATCGGCGGTGCGGCGGAGAAACTTGAACGCGCCGGCATCGCCGTTCGGTAGCTCGAGCGTCGCGACGTAGACGTCGCCGTCTTTCGCCATCGGCCACGCATGCTCGGGGTCCCAGTTCCCGAGCTCCGGCAGATCACCGCAGACGAGGAGCTGCTCGCCCTTCGCCAGGTCGTCGACGTCCGTGAGGATGAGGCGCGTGGTCGCCGGCTGCTTGGCCCCGTCGGCCGGCATTGGCGCGGTCGCCTGCGGCACATTTGCAGGCATCGCCGCCGGCGGCAGATCTGCCGGCATCGCGGTCGCTTGCGGAACGTTTGCCGGACGCTCCGGCTCGGCCGGACGCTCCGGCTCGGGCGCGGGCGCGGTCGTAGGCTCGAGCGCCGGCATCGGC
>JACCYD010000557.1 GCA_013696695.1 Deltaproteobacteria bacterium
CCCTCGACGTCGAAGTCGATGTCGATCACCGCGAGGTCGATCTCGCCCGACATCAGCGTCGTCGCGACGCTGGCATCCGCCGCCTGCAGCACCTCGGCGGTGCTGATGATCGACTTGATCGAGCGGGCGAGGGTGGTGCGGTCCTGGCGATCGCCGGACAGCACGAGGATCTGGACGCCGTGGAACGTCGACACCAGCGTGTCGATGACGCCGCCGAGCACCGGCGCGACATCGGCGGCGAACTCGATGCCGAGTCCCGGCGGGCCGTCTGGCTGACCTTCGGTGGGCTCGGAACCGCGCCGCCACGCGACGACGCCGTTGAGGCTAATTTGACCGGCGTTGGGGATATCGAGATCGAGGGTGATGAGCGCGCCCGTCGGGATGTCCGCCGAGGTCTCGAGGAACAACCCACCGCGCGACAGGTTCACCGAGTATGCGACCAGGAACGACGAGGGCGTGCGGAACGCGGCTTGGACGGAGTACGGCATCCGTTCGTGTTCGCGTTGCATGCGGCGAGCTCCAGTATCGCCGTTTCACCGCCGAAAGGGTTACAGCAGGCGATCGAGTAAGCGCTCGAGATGATCGAGATCCATGTATCGAATCGCGACGTGGCCGGCTTTCCCTGGCTCGTCTTCGGTGATCGTCACCGGACCACCGAGCGAGCGCGTCAGCCGCTCTTCGAGATCGCGAACGGATGCCGACTTCGCCAGCTTGCCGCTGGGAGGACGGCGATCTTCATCGGACTTCGGCGTCCGCGCTTTCTTGACCAGCGCCTCGGTGGCGCGCACCGACAGCTGCTTGTCGACGACCTGGCGCGCAGCGCGTTCGATCGCTGCGGTGTCTTCGAGGCCGAGCAGGGCGCGCGCGTGGCCCATCGACAGCCGATCATCCTCGACCAGCTGGCGCGTGCTCGGCGGCAACTTGAGCAATCGGATCGCGTTCGCGATCGTGCTGCGATCCTTACCGACGCGCTCGGCGATGTCGTCGTGCGATAGCTTGTACTCGTCGACCAGGCGCTGATACGCGGCCGCTTCTTCGAGTGGGCCAAGATCCGCGCGCTGGAGGTTCTCGACGAGTGCGCGCTCGAGCGCGGTGGTCTCGGTGACATCCTGGACGACGACCGGCACCTCGTGAAGACCGGCGCGTTGCGCGGCACGCCAGCGGCGCTCGCCCGCGATCAGGAAGTACCCACCATCGGCTCGCGGCCGGACGATCAGCGGGACGATGATGCCGTGGACGCGGATGGTGTCCGCGAGCTCGCCAAGCTTGGTTTCGTCGAACTTGCGGCGCGGCTGCTCGGGGCCTGGATAGACATCCTCGATGCCTGCCTGGAAGAACGTGCGCTTCGCGATCAGCTCGGCGCGCGAAAGGGCAGGCGCACTCGGTACAGCTGCTTCGATCGAGGTCGGCCGACTGGCGGCCGACGAACCGGGCATCAGCGCATCGAGCCCGCGCCCGAGGCCTCGTTTTTTCATGTCAGCCATCACGACGTGTCTCCGTCTGCTTACGGCTGGAGAGCCAGCGCGGGTTTTCCGGCGTTCGTTCGATCGATCAGCTCGTCGGCGATCGCGAGGTAGCTCTTGGTGCCGGCGCAACGCAGGTCGTACAGCAGGCACGGCTTGCCGTGGCTCGGTGCTTCGGAGAGCCGCACGTTGCGCGGGATCGACTCGCCGAACACCTTCTCGCCGAAGAACCGGGCGACCTCGTCCTTGACCTGGTTCGCGACCGACAGCCGCGCGTCGTACATCGTGAACAACACGCCGTCGATCGTGAGCTTCGGGTTGTAGGCGGCCTTCACCTTCTCGATCGTCTTGCTGAGTGCCGACAACCCCTCGAGGGCGAAGTACTCCGCCTGCATCGGAATCACCACGCCATCGGCGGCGACCAGCGCGTTGAGCGTCAGCAGGCCGAGCGACGGCGGACAATCGATGACGATGTAATCGTACTGGCTGACCACTGGCGCGAGCGCATCGGCGAGGAACCGCTCGCGGCGATCCGCGGAGATCAATTCGATCTCGGCGCCCACCAGATCAGTGTTCGCCGGCACGACGAACAGCGTGGTGATGTCGGTGGGGCGAATGACATCTGCGAGCGATACGTCGCCGGAGAGGGCGTCGTAGATCGTGAGCTCGACGCGCTCGCGACCATAACCGACCCCGGACGAGGCGTTTCCCTGCGGGTCGAAATCGACCAGCAGAACCCGCAACCCACGCGACGCCACCGACGCGGCGAGGTTGATCGCGGTGGTGGTCTTTCCCACGCCACCCTTCTGGTTAGCGACCGCGACGATCCGGCTCATGGAAGGTGAGTAACACCGGGCTATGACGCTCGCGATTTTCCGTCGGCGACGATCGCGCTCGCAGCGGTGCACTCCGGACCGCTGCGAAGAAAATCAGAGAAAAAATTGGGTCCGGATTCGGTTCTCACGTAGCTTGTAGCCAGATGTAGGACATGTGGGATGTCCTCGAATGGAGACGCAATGTCTGGTGGAATTCCGCGTATTTATACTTCCTTTGCCGAGTTCACCCGCGAAGAGCTGCGCCGGCTGGATTCCCTTCATACCTCCGTGGACGACCTCGTCGAGGAGCGGTTCGCCGAGGAGCTCGATTTCGGCAGCAGCGATGCGCCGCGCAAGCGCGGTCGGCCCCGCAAGAACCCATAGCAGTCAGGATTCCTGACCGGCAGGCACCCATCGTTAGACGGTGCTTGCAATGCGCGGCTACCCAAGAGAGGGTGCGCGCCAAAATGTGGTTCCGCCTTGTCCGTGTAGTAGCTGTTGTGACCGTGCTGGGGCTGGGTGCGTGTGGCGATGACGAGTTCACGCCGTTGCCCGATGCGCCGCCGAGCGAGAACGATGTCGACGGCGATGGCGTCATCGACACGCTCGACAACTGCGTCCTCGTCGCGAACGCCGACCAGGTCGACACCGACTCGGACGGCAGCGGAGACGCGTGCGACGACGACGACGACAACGACGGGATCCTCGACGATCCCGACAACTGTCCGCTGGTCGCCAATCCGAACCAGGCCGACACCGATGGCGATGGCATCGGTGACGCGTGCACCGGCGACAGCGATGGCGATGGCGTCGCAGACGCGGTCGATAACTGCGTGGTCGCGGCCAACGGCGATCAGCTCGACAGCGATGCCGACACGCTCGGTGACGCGTGCGATCCGGACGACGACAACGACACGATCCTCGACGCGGCCGACAACTGTGCGCTGACCGCCAACACGGCGCAGACCAATAGTGATCCCGATGCGCTCGGCGATGCCTGCGATCCAGATGACGACAACGACACCATCCTGGATGCCGCCGACAACTGCGCGGTGACGGCGAACCAGGATCAGGCGAACGCGGATGCCGATGCGCTCGGCGACGCCTGCGATGGCGACAACGACAACGACACGATCCTGGACGCCGTCGACAACTGCGCGCTGACCCCGAACCAGAATCAGGCGAATGCGGATGCGGACGCCCTCGGCGATGCCTGCGATCCCGACGACGACAACGACACGATCCTGGATGCCGCCGACAACTGCGCGGTGATCGCGAATACGGCGCAGACCAATACCGACGCCGACGCGTCGGGCGACGCCTGCGATCCCGACGACGACAACGACACGATCCTGGACGCCGCCGACAACTGCGCGGTGATCGCGAACACGGCGCAGACCAACATCGACGCCGACGCGTTCGGCGACGCCTGCGATCCCGACGACGACAACGACACCATCCTCGACGGCAACGACAACTGCCCGACGGTCGCGAACCCCGGCCAGGAAGACGGGAACCAGAACGGTGTCGGCAACGCGTGCGACGGTCCAGTTCCCCCGACCGCGACCGGCGTGATTCGCGGTGGCAACGTCCTCTCGATCCCGATCGGCTTCGCCGGCGCGTCCAACCATAACTTCAACTCCACGA
>JACCYD010000583.1 GCA_013696695.1 Deltaproteobacteria bacterium
TCGAAGTGGATCGGCGAGACCGAGAAGAACCTCGCGGCGTTGTTCGATGCGGCAGAGGCGGGCCACGCGATCTTGCTGTTCGACGAGGCCGACGCGGTGTTCGGCAAGCGCACCGAGGTGCGGTCGAGCAACGATCGCCACGCGAACCACGAGACGAATTATCTGCTGCAGCGCCTCGAGTCGTTCACCGGCATCTGCATCCTGACGACCAACCACGATGCGGCGATCGACGAGGCGTTTCGCAGGCGGCTCTCGGTGCACGTGCGGTTCCCGATGCCAGAGGCCGACGAGCGCAAGCGGTTGTGGCAGGCGTTGATCCCGAAGGCGGCGCCGACGGCATCGGAGCTGCACTTCGATCAGCTCGGCGAGACGTTCGTGATGAGCGGCGGCTACATCCGCAACGCCGTGCTGCGCGCGGCATTTTTGGCGGCGGATGCGAAGACGCAGATCGACGCGGGCTTCCTGCTGCGCGCTGCCCAGCTCGAGTACGAGGCGATGGGCAAGGTCGTCGCTCGCCGATAACTGAGCAACCGCGACGTGCGCCGGCCGAAGGCCGCGCCATGAACAACACCAATATCCGGATCGAGCTGGTTCGCACGGGTCTCCTCAACGTTCAGCACTGGTTCGATCACGGTGCCGAGCTGCTATCACACGGGCCGCTCGGTGACTGGCAGACGCTGGTGATCATGGTGGAGAAGCACTTGATCGCAGTCAACGCGGCACTCCGCGACGGCCTCGAGGCGGCGCATCTGGGTATCCAGCTAGACGCCACGATCAAGGCGACCAACGGGTTCTGGCATGCGGCACTCGCGTGGTGCACGCGCAATCGGGTGAAGATGGATCGGACGCTCGAGCGCGCGATGGATCGCATCTACGAGAAGATCGATCAGGCGCGGTGGCTGCTCGATCCGCCGGAGGTCATCGAGCTGACGCACGCCAAAGCCGTGCTCGTCGACGATATCTACGAGGCGATGGCGGCAGTGCCGGTGTTCGAGCTGGTGCGCTACGAGGCGGAAGCCGCGCTGGTGGAGCTCGGTGGCAAGGACGCCCACGTCACAGCGATCGTCGATCGGGTGAGCCGCGAGCTCGAGGTGCGCATCGACCATGCGGCGTTTCTGGTCGAGGCGTACTCGGGAGATCCGGCGCGCTTCACGCCGATGGTCGAGGCCGCGGTGACGGCGATCGATCTGTTGCAGAAGGGTATCGGCGCACGCGGCAAGCCACCGCACCACGAGCGTCTCGATCGCGCGATCGTGCGGCTCGTGGCGCTGACGATGAAGCGCGCCGCCTAGGGTGAGCTTGCGAGCCCGTTCCCTGATCAACCCTTCTTGAGGACTGCGGCGCGCTGGCGCAGCACGTACTGCAGGATGCCGCCGTGCGCGACGTACTCGACCTCTTGCGGCGTGTCGACGCGCGCCGTGACGACGAACTTCTTGGTGGTGCCGTCGGGGCCGGTGGCGATCACGTTGAGCTGCTTCTTGGGCGTGACGCCGCCCGCGATGCCTTCGATCGTGATCTGTTCCTCGCCGGTCAGGCCGTACGACTTGGCATCGTGACCGGGCAGGAACTGCAGCGCTAGCACGCCCATCCCGATCAAGTTCGAGCGATGGATGCGCTCGAACGACTTGGCGATCACCGCGCGAACACCGAGCAGGAGCGTGCCCTTCGCCGCCCAGTCGCGCGACGAGCCGGTGCCGTACTGGTCGCCGGCCATCACGATCAGGCTGGTGGCATCGGCCTTGTACTTCATCGCCGCGTCGTAGATCGGTAGCTGCTCTGCACCGGCGGCGCCGAAGTACTTGGTGTAGCCGCCCTCGACGCCGGCCAACATTAGGTTTTTGAGCCGGATGTTCGCGAACGTGCCGCGCACCATGACCTCGTGGTTACCGCGACGGGCGCCGTACTGGTTGTAGTCGGCCTGCTTGACGCCGTGTTCGTCGAGGTACACCGCCGCGGGGCTGTTCTTCGCGATGTTGCCGGCGGGCGAGATGTGATCGGTGGTGACCGAGTCGCCGAGGATCGCGAGCACGCGCGCCTTGGTGATGTCGAGCAGCGGCTTCGGCGTCGGGCCGAGGTTGTCGAAGAACGTCGGCTTGCGGATGTACGTCGACTTGTCGTCCCACGCGAACGTGTCGCCGGTGGGTGCCTCGAGCTGCTTCCAGTCGGCATCGCCGTCGAGGACGTGCGCGTAGCGGTTCTCGAACTGCTCGCGCTTGACGCCGCGGCGCACGAGATCGGCGACCTCGGCGGGAGACGGCCAGATGTCGCGCAGGTACACGGGCCGTCCGTCGTTGCCCGCGCCGAGCGGTTCATTGTGCAGGTCGATGTCCATCGTGCCGGCGAGCGCGTAGGCGACGACGAGCGGCGGCGACGCGAGGTAGTTCGCGCGCACGACCGGGTTGACGCGACCCTCGAAGTTGCGATTGCCCGAGAGCACCGAGCAGACGACGAGGTTCTCGTCCTTGACCGCTTGCGCGATCGAGTCGTGAACCGGGCCGGAGTTGCCGATGCAGGTGGTGCAGCCGTAGCCCGCGAGATAGAAGCCGAGCGCCTCGAGATCGCCCATCACGTCGGCCTCGATCAGGT
>JACCYD010000614.1 GCA_013696695.1 Deltaproteobacteria bacterium
AGACAGCCGTCGCACCCCCACCGATTGCACCGTCACCGCCGGTCCACGTCGCACGCAAGCGCGTGTTACTGGTCGACGACAACGAAGATGCCGTCGGCCTGCTTGGCGACATCGTGCGCCTCCGCGGGCACGAGGTCGCGATCGCACATCACCCCGAGACCGCACTCGAGATGATCCGCCAATTCACCCCCGACATCGCCATAGTCGATATCGGGCTGCCCGGGATCGATGGCTACGAGCTTGGCAAGCGCATTCGCATCCAGCACCCGGCGTGCCGCATCATCGCGCTCACCGGCTACGGCCAGGCGAGCGATCGCCAGCGGTCGGCGGAGGCCGGCTTCTTCGGCCATCTCGTCAAGCCCGTCCGGATCGACGTCCTGCTCGAGATCCTGGGTTAGCGCAGCGGTGGCAGCGCGAGCTGATCGAGCACGCGCTGCACCTCGACCGGCTTGACCAGGTGGGCATCGAACCCGGCACTGGCGATCTGTGCCTTGTCCTTCGACTGTTCGTAGCCGCTGAGCGCGATCAACCGGATCTTGTCGCCGCCCGCCAGCTTGCGGACCTCCGCGGCCAGCTCGTAGCCGTCCATGCCGGGAAGCCCGATGTCGAGGATCGCGTACTGCGCCTCGAACCCGGCGAGCACCTCGAGCGCGCCCAGGCCGTCCGGCGCGGTCATCACCTCGTGGCCGAACGCGTCCAGCACGTCGGCGAGCAACAGTCGTGCGTCCTCGTTGTCGTCGACGATCAGAACGCGGTGCCCGGTGCGCTTCTCGACGGTCGGGGCGAACGTCGTCGCGATCTCTGGAGCGATAGGCTTCACACGTGTGGTCGGCAGGGTCACGGTGAACGTGCTCCCCTGGTTCAGTCCCGAGCTGCTTGCCGAGACCGTGCCGCCGTGGCGCTCGACGATCGAACGCACGAGCGTCAGACCGATGCCGAGCCCACCCTCGGCGCGATCGAGGTCCTGGTAGCACTGGACAAACAGCTCGAACACGCGGGGCAGCAGGGTGGTGTCCATCCCGATCCCGTTGTCGCGGATGGCGATCGCGATGTGATCGCCCGTTGACCGGACGTCGAGGGAGATGTTGCCGTGCTCGGCGGTGTACTTCGACGCGTTGTTGAGGAGATTTGCGAACACCTGTGTCAGGCGCGCTTGGTCTCCGTGAACCAGGAGCGGAACCTGCGGAACTTCGATCTCGAAGTTTTGCGACTTCTTCTCGAACATCGGGATCGCGATCTCGACGGCTTTGGCCAGCGCGTCGCGGGCGTCGATCACTTCACTCTGGAGATCGATCTTGCCCTGAGAGATGCGCGAGATGTCGAGCAGGTCATCGACCAGCCGGATCATGTGGCGCACGTGCCGCTCGATGATCTCGTGCTCACGAGCCGTCTTGGTATCGCCGCGAAGCTTGATCAGCTGCAGTGCCGACACGATCGGCGCGAGCGGATTGCGAAGCTCGTGGCCGAGCATCGCGAGGAACTCGTCCTTGGTCTTGTTTGCTTGTTCTGCCGCGGCGCGCGCCGCGCGATCCTCTTCGCTGGCCCTTCGATCGGTGAGATCGCGCGTGACCTTCGAGAAGCCGATCAGCTCGCCGGCATCGTTGCGGATCGCGCTGATCACCACGTTGGCCCAGAACATCGAGCCATCCTTGCGGACGCGCCAGCCCTCGTCCTCGTAGCGGCCGGTCCGCGTGGCGCCCTCGAGCTCCATCTCGCACTTGCCTGCACGCACGTCGACCTCGGGATAGAACCGCGAGAAGTGCGAGCCGATGATCTCGTCCGCCGTGTACCCCTTGATGCGTTGCGCGCCGCCATTCCAGGTCGCGACCCGGCCGGTCGGATCGAGGATGAAGATCGCGTAATCGCGGACGCTCTCGACGAGCTGACGAAACCGCGCATCGGCGGCTCGCCGCTCTTCCTCGGCGCGTATCCGCTCGGTCAGATCGCGCGTCACCTTGCCGAAACCGATCAACGTACCCGTCGGGTCGCGCAACGCCGTGATCACGACGTTCGCCCAGAACCGCGTGCCATCCTTCCTGATGCGCCAGCCGTCGTCCTCGAAGCGGCCGACGCGCGCGGCGCCCTCGAGCTCGATCTCGCACTTGCCCGCACGAATGTCTTCCTCCGGATAGAACACCGAGAAGTGCCGGCCGATGATCTCGGCCGCGTGGTAGCCCTTGAACCGTTCGGCGCCAGCGTTCCATGTCGCGACGTGGCCCTGCGGATCGAGGAGGAAGATCGCGTAGTCCTGGACGCTCTCGATCAGCAGCCGAAACTTCTCTTCGTCTGCCATGTGCCGTTCGTAGGCGACCTTGCGCTCGGTGAGATCGCGGGTGACCTTGGCGAAGCCGACGAGGGTGCCGGTACCGTCGCGGACCGACGTGATGATGACGTTGGCCCAGAACTGCGTGCCGTCTTTGCGGACGCGCCAGCCCTGTTCTTCGAACCGCCCCGTGCGCCCTGCGATCTCGAGCTCGTGCTCGCACTTTCCCGAGCGAACATCGGTGTCGGGATAGAACACCGAGAAGTGCCGCCCGATGATCTCGTCCGGAGTGTAGCCCTTGAAGCGTTGCGCGCCCGCATTCCACGTGGCGACGTAGCCTCGCGTGTCGAGCAGGAAGATGGCGTAGTCGGTCACGCTCTCGACCAGCATCCGGAACAACGCATCCGCCGCGGCGCTCTTGTGCGTCGCCTCGTCGAGCTTGTCGGCCAGCGTCTGTTCGACATCGATCCGGCGATCGATGTCGCGTTGCAGCGCGTCCGCGTGCTCGCGTAGCTCGGTGTCGGCAGGAGCCATCGGCGAACGGAGCTTACGATCTACGCGTTCCGTTACCCGTAGAAAATTAGGGCCCATCGAGCGAGCCAGCGCGCACACCGAGCCCGCATGCCTCGGTGGAACTACGCAACCGCCACGACGTATAGTCCACGGGTGACCGACTGGAAGCTTCCATGGCCCGGCGGCTGTAGATGCGATCGCATCCGGCTCCGCATCACGGCACCACCGATCGTGACGATGGCCTGCCACTGTTCCGGGTGCCAGCGGATGTCCGCGAGTGCGTTCTCGCTCAGCATCCTCGTGCCCGCACCGGGCTTCGAGGTCACGCAAGGCGAGCCGGAGATCGGCGGCATCCACGGGCCCGACCGTCACTTTCACTGCGGCCACTGCAAGAGCTGGCTGTTCACGCGCCCGAGTGGCATGGAGCTGTTCGTCAACGTGCGCGCGACGATGCTCGACGACCACGCGTGGTACGAGCCGTTCGTCGAGACCTTCACGACCGAGGCGCTGCCGTGGGCAACGACCGGCGCGGCGCACAGCTTCCCGCAGCTGCCGCCACCGGAGGTCTACGAACCGATCTCCGCGGAGTTCGCGACGCGCGGCGCGCGGCCACGCTAGCGC